>JBCBSL010000110.1:0-14938 GCA_039819145.1 Cyanobacteria bacterium J06638_22 | reverse complement strand
CAGAGATTTGTTGCTGTGGTTTGACACGGTCAACAAAATCGAACCGCGTGCTTGGCTCTATACCTATGTCATAGGAGATTCAACGGAAAACCGACGAGAGGGCAACTCAGCGGTTGCCCCAGGCGAGTTAGAAATTATTTACCTTGTTGATGCCTGGGCAATGGAGGATACCGGAAAATCGGCTCACTTCCTTCAGTCAGACTTAGCTGGCCTGGCAGCACGGCGTATTCACCTCGGGGGCGGATTACAGGAGTCAGAGATTTATCGCGATCGCTGGGGAACTTGGATGTCTGCAGCAATGCCCCTCAAGAACGATCGGGGAGATGTCGTTGCTGTTTTGGGGCTAGATATTGAAGCCAGCTACGTTCGTCAGCTTCAACAGGCCATCCGACGCCGATTTATCATTGCCTTTATCGTCACGTATATCGTCTTTTTCCTACTGATTTATTTGCTCTCGGGCATTCTCACTCGGCACCTGCGCGAATTAACCCGCTCCGCCGAGCACATTGCGGCTGGCGATTATCGACGCAACATTTTGCCCGCAACGCAGAACCATTTCCCAGACGAACTGGACCAACTAGCCGATGTATTTGGCGAGATGGTGGAAAGTATTCGCGTGCGCGAGCAGCTGATCCGTGAAGGGAAGCGCAAAGAACATGAGATCCGTACCGAGCTTGAAGAAGAGCGAGAACTGAAGGAGCTGAAGTCTCAGTTTATCGCCATGATCTCTCATGAGTTGCGAACTCCGCTGACGGTCATTCGTACCTCCCTGGAGCTACTCGAACGCTACGGGCACATGGTTTCGCCCGAAAAGCAACAGCGCTACTTTCAGCGGAGCCGCAGTGCCGTCGCGACGATGAACCAGATGATCGACGATGTCTTATTGGTGGGTAAGGAAGAGGCCGGGGGGCTAAGCTTTTCGCCTGTGCTAATCAACATCAAACAATTCTGTCGCGAATTGGTGGAAGAAATGCGGCAGGGCATTGGGAACTCTCACGTCATCGTTTTCTCCAGCATGGGTTGGTGTGGTGAATCCTATGTCGATCCAAAGCTATTGCGGTCGATATTGAATAACTTGCTATCGAACGCGGTCAAGTATTCACCAGCTGGAAGTCGAGTCGATTTTGTGCTCTGTTGTGAAGATGAAATGATGAGCTTCGAGATTCGAGACGGCGGCATTGGCATTCCCGTCAGTGATCAACCCCGACTTTTTGAAATGTTTCACCGCGCTAGTAATGTGCGCGCCATCCGGGGGACAGGTTTGGGATTGGCGATCGTCCGGCAATGCGTCGTGTTGCATGGCGGAACGATTACCTTCACCAGTCAGGAAGGCAAAGGGACGACCTTTACGGTGTCATTGCCCATTTTGTTAGAGTTGCCGCAGTCTCATCGTCTGGAACAATCGGTTTGACCGCCATTACTGGGGCAGCCGCTGTTAGCGCAGACATTGCGTAATCCTGAGTAACGTGAATTCGGGATAAGAAGATCTGGCGGTTGAAACTGCGACTAGCAGAACGAAACCCGCCTTCGCGGGTTCTCAACCTACGAATTTTCATAGTCCGCAACGGTGGACTTCGTTCGAATAGCCGTGACTTTAGTCTGCAAAATGCTGGCAGGGCCTGATCGTGTCTATGATGGTTTGGCTAGAACCGAAACTGAAGCTGAATCTTCCAACCCTCTTCAAGGCGATGCAGTTGGATTTGCTGGATAAATTCACGAAAGTAGAAACGTCGCTCGGTCTCTGAGAGGTCGTACCAGAATTGGGGTAATGAGATAACTTGGGCGATCGCCTGCAAATCAACAGGGGGCAACTGCGCGATCGCCTGTTGCAATGCTGCGATCTCTGTTTTCACCTTATAGGTTCGCAGCGCCGCCGTTTCATCGTCCAGAATTCCCTGGTCTACCAAGGCGGGGAGTTCTTTTAGGATGGATTGCTTAGCGGCGATCGCGGCTTCCAGGTCAGCTTTGCGCTGATTGGGTTGGGTCGCACCCTCAACTGGGATGTTGCCAAAGACCGTTGGCAGCGTTTGGCAAATGGTTTGAATGGTTTGATCCAGAATGTCTGCATAGCGAAGACTGCGGCAGCGAGGTTGCTGAGGACAACGCAGCGGGCGTAAATATTCATAGGTAGAGCTGCGGCGGGGGGCTGAAACGCTTGCCGCTGTCATTGGCGATTGACAAGTCGCACAAACAACCAATCCAGAAAGCGATCGCTCGGCACTGGCGGTACGGGGCGGAAGGGGACGGTTGCGCCGCAGCAGACGATCGATCTGAGCAGCTTCCTGGCGAGATAATAGCGGTTCGTGGGTATTGGGGATCACATCCCCTGTTTTGTAGCTGAGATCCCCGCGATACACAGCACTGGTGAGCCAACGCTTTCCTGTTGAAACCGATATCTCTTTGTTGTAGGTTGCTTGCAAGTGGCGCACACTTCCCCGCAAAGAGCCGTAGAGTAGGAAATGCTCAAAGAAATCTTTGACGATGGGGGCGGTGGCACGATCAACAAGGTAGCGATCGCGTCCTCGACGATAGCCGTAGGGTGCTTTTCCAGGGGGTGGCAAAGTCTGCAAACGATTTTTGGCGTGCCCTTGCTGGATGCGGCGGCTTCGCTGTTGGATCTGGAGTGTATCAACGGTTTCCCAGAATGTGAGTAACTCGGCCATTGATGCGATACTGGGCGAGGCGTCGAGAGCCATTAAGCGTAATCCCTTGCGCTGCAATTGGCGGAGGCGATTGCCTGCAGCTACCACAGATTCGCCCAATTCCCCCAAATGCTGGACTAACACCCAGGCAATGGGCTTAGACTCCGCATCGATTAGCAACTGTTCCCACTCCTGGCGCGTCCCCCAATCTTGGTAGACGCGATCGATTTCCCAACCCCAAACCATTCGAGCGCTGAATGGCTTGGCTGGCCGACATTCTGCCTCAGCATAGGTGTAAACAACAACTTCCATACCAGCCGTTTTCCGAAACTAGACATTTTCCCCTAATCAATGGGAAAAATCCAGGACAATGCATTGCAGCCATTGGGAATGGAGAGTCTGAACCGTCCACGCATTTCTGAATCTGCATTTCTGGATCATAGACCCTGCTGTGGATTTCAATTGCTGAAACCCGATGATGATTGGGTAGACCGTGTTGAAAGCGGTGCGTCAAACCATCACAATGCAAACTCCATGAGGATTGGCGCAACGAGGAATGCGGGCAAACCGAGCTGACGCGCTTAAAATGACGGGGTAGGGCAATCGAGGATGAAACGGACAATCATAGATCCATAGACCCTTAAAGTCATGGTTTTATAGAGTGTTTGTCAGAAGCGCTATCCCATTCCCAATCTCACGAGGCACTCCGTCATGTCAAGATTAGAAAATCTGGAACAAAGCTTTATTCAACTCACCGATACCCTGCACCACAAGCGCACTCCAGATGAGCAATTTACACTGCAGCTGAGTGGGGAACAAAGCCAATTTGTGCGCTTTAACCGTGCAAAAGTTCGGCAAACGGGATGTGTCGTTGATGGGAATGTGACCCTGACGCTCATGTCTAACCAGCGAGGTGCCTCCTTCACGGTTCCGCTATCGGGAGATGCAGCCCAGGATGAGGCGATGGTGCTTACGGCCCTCGGTCAATTGCGCGAGGAGCTCCCGCAGTTGCCCACCGATCCCTATCAAGTTTTGCCTGAAGGGGATGCCCAAAGCCGCGATCGCCACGCAGGAGCGATTTTACCGCCAGACCAGACGGTCTCAACCCTACTCAAGCCTCTAGAAGGTATGGATTTTGCGGGTTTGTATGCAGGTGGTAGCCTCGTGCGCGGCTATGCCGATTCGGCTGGACAACAACACTGGTTTCAGACCGACAGTTTTGCAGTGGACTACTCCATTTACACATCTGATGGACAGGCGGTGAAGGGAACAGTAGCTGGGGATCACTGGGATGAAGCAGTCTACCTGGCGCAAATCGCCGACTCTAAAAATCAGCTAGAGCGGTTGGCCCAAACGCCAAAGCCGATCCCCAGAGGTTGTTATCGCGTCTACTTGGCGCCTGGGGCGATCGCAGAATTGATTGATATGTTTTCTTGGGGAGCCGTGAGCGAGGCAGCGTTTCAGCAAGGCAACAGCGCCCTTGCTGCCATGCGTCGGGATCAGAAAACGCTATCGCCAAAATTTACTCTCAAAGAGAGCTTCTCGCGGGGTACGGTGCCCCGGTTCAACGACTTGGGTGAAGTTGCCCCGATGGAATTGCCACTGATCGAACGGGGAGAATTGGTAAATACATTGGTTAGCTCCCGTACGGCAAAGGAGTATGGCCAAACAGCGAATGGTGCAAGTAGCTCCGAAGGGATACGAGCACCTGAGGTGGCACCGGGGAGTCTGTCCGCAGCAGATATTCTCACAACGCTCGACACGGGGCTCTACCTGGCAAACCTACATTACCTCAACTGGAGCGATCGCCCTGCGGGACGCATTACTGGAATGACTCGTTATGCTTGCTTCTGGGTAGAAAAGGGCGAAATCGTTGCACCGATTGAGAATCTCCGCTTTGATGAGAGTTTATATCGCTGCTTTGGCAAAAATCTGGTCGATCTGACTGATTTCCAGGAATTTATCCCAAATCTAGGAACATACGAGCAGCGGAGTCTCGGGGGGACATGGTTGCCGGGTGCCATTATTGAGGACTTTACGTTTACGCTGTAAACGGGGTAATCCTATGCATCCAACAGTTAGCGATCGCCTCAGTCCTCGAGATTGGCTCAAAGCCCTTGAAACGGCTTAAAAGTTATCGGGAAGGATATCTGGGTCAAGTTCATCCTGATCGGGATCCAGCCAGTCCTGGAGCGCTTGCTTTGCCGCACGCCGAGAGGGACGACGATGGCGCTTAGGTGAAAGCTTGGGTTCCGTCTCGATTCTGCCGGATTGGCCAACTTTCTGCTTCGTCGTCGCTTCGGCATCGGGGCTACGCTCTAAAGCCGTTTGACGGGCGATCGCCTCTTCCAAAAAGAGGTGATAATGCTCGTAGCGCTCCCAATCCCCACGCACGACACAGCCCGGCTCATCCCGATGAAGGCAATCGTTAAATTGGCAGGCAGCCTCTGCTAGTCGGGCTCGTGCTTCCGGGAAAAAGTGAACCAATTCCGTTGGTAGGCAATTCAGATCTGGCTGGTTAAAGCCTGGGCTATCGGCCAGTAGTCCACCGCTCGTCAGCTCAAACAGTTCCACATGGCGCGTTGTATGTCGACCGTGACGCAGCTTGCCCGACACTTCCCCAACACGAAGGTTGACTTTAGGCAGTAATACGTTGAGCAGGCTTGATTTTCCCACACCAGACGGGCCCGAAACCAGGGTTGTCTTGTTGCGCAGGCAATTCCGCAAGGGTTCGATTCCGGTTCCTTTCTGGGCGCTGATGCAGTGGGGATGATATCCCCACTTAGCCAAACGACTGCACCATTGAGCGAGGTTGGCATCGGTGACTAAATCCTGCTTATTAAGGCAGAGTTGCACCGTCAAAGCTGTCGATTCTGCTTTGACGAGAAAGCGACTAAGTTGCACCGGATCTAGCGGGGGATCGGCCAGGGCGAAGACCAGTACAATCTGATTGGCGTTGGCGATAGGCGGACGATCCAGTTCAGATTGACGCGGAAAAACTTGAGCGATCGCACCCCGACCACCTGCCCAATCCGGTTCTTCCATGAGCACACGATCTCCCACCATCACCCGTTGGCCAATCTTCTTGAGGCGGGAGCGCCGAATGCACAGTAGGGAATGAATAGCTTTGGCGTCTGAGGGAACCGAGTGGGGATCAAGTTGAACTGCGTAGAAGTTTGCCTGCACCGACAATACAATTCCCGTTAAGGTGTCTGCCTCTTGCTTTGATGAATTAGCATCCGCAGCACTGAGAGAGTCAGCTACATCTGGTTGATGTTGCACGCTACCTTGCCCTCGCTCATCCTCAGAGCCTCTGCAATCGATCACTGTGGACGGCGCACTCGCAGCGCAAAAAAGTCATCCCGCTCTTCGATTTGCTCAATTGGGTAGCCTTCAAGACGAAGGCTATCCGGTACTTGCTCAATGGGTTCCCCTTCATCTAGCCAAACTTCAAGTAACATCCCGGGTGCCATGCGATCGAGCGTCAGCTTTGTCCGCACAAAATTGATAGGACATGGGGTTCCTCGTAGGTCAAGCTGTGCATCGGGAGCATGGGAGGTCAGGGCGATCGCATCACTCATCAGTGAAACAAGCCTCCTAAGAAGCCAGCTCCTTTACCGCCCACGCGGTCGCCACGGATTTTGGCCAACTTTTCGAGCAACTCCCGCTCCTCTGTTGCCAGCCGCGTCGGAATATCGACCTGAACCGTTAGCAAATGATCACCCCGTTGTTCCGCATTCCCCAGTCGTGGGACACCATGATTTTCCAGGGTCAGTACAGTTCCTGGCTGGGTTCCGGGGGGAATGGTCACCTCTTCAGCACCATCTACCGTGTTGACCTCGACCTTGCTACCCAAAATAGCCTGTAAGTAGCTGATTTTTAGCTCTGAGAGAATGCTCAGACCATCCCGCTGAAATTCGGCATCTTCTTTGACGAAAAGGAAGATAATCAAATCGCCCGGTGGTCCACCCCGTGCACCAGCATCTCCTTCCGCTGAAACTCGGAGCCGAGTGCCATTGTCCACCCCAGGGGGAATAGTAATTTTGAGTTTCTTCGCTTCCTGGCGAACCCCCGCCCCACCGCAGCTCTCACATTTATCTTCAATGACTTGCCCCGAGCCATTACAGGTCGGACAGACAGACACTTGGGTAAAGCTACCAAACGGTGTCCGGGTTGCTCGCCGCACTTGCCCGGCTCCACCACAGGTCGAGCAGGTAACGGGACGAGTACCAGGCTTGGCTCCACTGCCGTTACAGGTTGCGCATGTCTCTAGGTGGCTAATGCGAATTTCCTTCTCGCCGCCAAACACGGCCTCACGAAAATCGAGCTTCAGATCGAGCCGGAGGTCATCCCCACGTACCGGCCCCGAGCGCCGTCGGCCTTGCTGCCCTGCCCCTGAGAAGCCTCCAAAGAAGCTCTCAAAAATGTCAGCAAACCCACCCATGTCGCCAAAATCTTGATACCCGGCACCGGCACCAGCACCGCTCACACCGGATTCGCCGTATCGGTCGTAGCGAACTTTTACCTCTGGATCCGATAGGACTTCGTAGGCGCGATTGATTTCTTTAAAGCGCTCTTCGGCTCCATCTTCCTTATTCACATCAGGATGATACTTACGAGCAAGCCGCCGAAAGGCTTGCTTAATCTCCTCTTTATCAGCGCTTTTTGAAACGCCAAGAACTTCATAATAATCGCGGGGCATAGAGAGTGCCTCGGAGGACGCGGATTGGGCAAAATTTGGTTTACAGCTTAACAGTGATAAGGCATAGATGCCTAGATACACTTTCATCATCCTAACGGATGACAGTAGGGAGAACCATTACGGGTTTCCCAACTCTGAGGCACGTAACAGAAGGATTTTGTAATGAAGATCATCTATTCCTAGAAAGGCGTAGATGCCCAAGGGCTTAGTCCACCGCTTCGTAGTCTGCCGTCACAGTTTCATCCGTCTCGAAGTTAAAATCCTCGTCATAACTTTCGACCGCTTCCGTTTCTGCTTCGTCATATTGGCCATTTGTCCACATTGCAGTTGGTGCTTCGTCGCCCATGGGCTCTTCATCGTAGCTATAGTCTTCAAACTCACCGGAACCGCTGCTGTCTTGATAGAGGGACGACCCGATGTTGAATAGCGCTTGCTGTAGGGTTTCAATGCGCTGTTTCATATCTTCAACGGATACCGACCGATTCGCGATCGCGGCCCGCAATTCAGCCACTCGTTCCATTGCTAGGGATTTGTGATCCTCGGAGATCAGCTCGCCATTGTCACGCAGCATCGTCTCATAGTTGGCGAAGAGGATATCAGCTTGATTACGTAACTCAACTAGATACTGACGTCGCCGATCGTCCTCGGCATAAAGTTCGGCTTCCTGACGCATCCGCTCGACCTCTGAATCGCTCAGACCGCCCGTATTCGTGATTCGGATGCTCTGTACCCGCCCAGTTCCTTTATCTCGTGCCGACACCTGCAAAATACCGTTGGCATCAATCTCAAAGCTCACCTCAATCTGGGGCACTCCACGGGGGGCTGGAGGAATGCCAGTGAGCTGAAACTTGCCCAGGCTCTTGTTGTCCTTGGCCATGGCCCGCTCTCCCTGGAGAACGTGAATCTCCACAGAGGTTTGCCCATCGGTTGCGGTGGAAAAGGTTTGCGTCTTACTGGTAGGGATCGTGGTATTTCGTTCAATGATGCGCGTGAAGACCTCGCCTAGAGTCTCGATCCCCAAAGACAGAGGTGTCACATCAAGCAGCAGGAGATCCTTGACTTCTCCACCCAGCACACCAGCTTGAATGGCAGCTCCTAGGGCGACAGCTTCATCTGGATTGACGGAGCGATCAGGCGCTTTCCCATCTAGAAATTCTTTGATCGCATTTTGAACCGCTGGAATCCGAGTCGAGCCACCAACGAGAAGAATGCGATCGACTTCGTCCGGCGTCAGACCAGCATCCTTGAGGGCTTGTTCGACCGGCTCAATTGTGTTGGAAACTAAAGCATTGACCAGCTCTTCAAATTTTGCACGGGTCAGCTCTAGCTCCATGTGCTTCGGCCCACTTTCATCAGCCGTAATGAACGGCAAGTTAATCGTGGTTGTCAGCATGTTAGAGAGCTCAATTTTGGCTTTCTCCGCCGCCTCGCGCAGACGTTGCATGGCCATGCGATCGCTCGACAGATCAACCCCTTCCTGCTCTCGAAAGTTATCGATGAGCCACTGCACAAGGGCGCTGTCAAAGTCATCGCCTCCCAGGTGGTTGTTCCCGGAGGTTGCCTTAACCTCAAAAACGCCATCGCCAAGTTGCAAGACAGAGACATCGAACGTTCCGCCTCCCAAGTCAAAGACCAGAACCGTTTGATCCTGGTCTTGCTTATCGAGCCCGTAAGAGAGCGCCGCAGCCGTTGGCTCATTGATGATTCGCAAGACTTCTAGCCCTGCGATCGTGCCCGCGTCCTTCGTCGCTTGTCGTTGCGCATCCGTAAAATAGGCAGGAACAGTAATGACAGCCTGGGTAACCTCTTCGCCTAAATAGTTCTCAGCATCTTGCTTGAGCTTTTGCAGCACCATTGCTGACACTTCTTGCGGCGTATAATTCTGCCCACGCACTTGCACATCAACGGTGTCGTCTTTACCACGCACACAGTTATAGCTCACCCGAGAACGCTCTGTGGTTGTGTCATCCCACCGCCGACCAATGAATCGCTTGATGCTGAAAATTGTGTTCTCGGCATTGGTTACTGCTTGTCGCTTTGCCAGCTGACCAACCAGACGCTCATTGCTTTTGCCAAACCCGACAATACTAGGCGTTGTTCGTCCGCCTTCTGAGTTGGCTATGACAACAGGCTGCCCGCCTTCCAGCACAGCAACACAACTGTTAGTAGTACCCAGGTCAATGCCAATAACTTTTCCCATGATCAGCAGCCGATAAAGTTTTTAGGGAGAGTTGGAGGAGAGAAGTAACCTCAAAAACTGCTCTCATTTCTAGCAAGTATTCCGCAAATGATCAGAAAGTGATCACCAATTATGAATATTTCTTAGAAATTCTAAAACCCTGATGGTTTGACTCCAGGAACACATCCCAATGATTCAATGAAGTGATCGAGTGGAGGAAGACATGCGATCGCACTATTCCTCTGAGGCGTCTGAATTACTCGCCTCTGTACTGGCAGAATCATCCTCTTCCGGTGGTGCAGCAACCTTGACCATAGCATGACGCAACACTCGCTCTCCCAAAGTATACCCTCGAACCAATTCCTCAATGACCGTCCCCTCATCATGGTCAGCAGATGCCTGGCGCATGACAGCCTCATGGTAATTCGGGTCAAAGTCCTGACCCTCACATCGCATCTGGGCCACACCTAGACGCTTCAGCCGATCAACCAAATCTTTATAAACGCCTTGGTAGCTTTTATGAATAGCAATGCCTTCTTCTCCCTGTGGCTTGATTTGCGATCGCGCCCGTTCAAAGTTATCAACAACTGGGAGCAACTCAATAACGGTATTGCATTTGATTTGCAACTCCATTTCTTCGCGCTCTTTTTGAGTCCGTTTACGGAAATTGTCAAAGTCTGCCGCGATACGCATGAACTGAGTGGTTCGATCCTCCACTTGCTCACGCAAGGTCGAGATTTCCTGACTCAGCGCAATAATCTTCTGATTCGCGGCATCGGAGGCAGCCTCCGATAAAATCTCCGCATCTTCGACGGGAATCGCTTCTACTCCCTGGGGATCGCTCATGCCAGTGGTTTCTTGCTCTGCCTCAGCCGATGCTTCACTAGGATTTGCCCCAGACTGGGCTGCGTCTGCTTTTGGCTCGTTTACGTCTGTAGGCAACGTGTTCTCTACACCATCGGATGGTGAACCTTGTGCCATCTCATCAATGGGTTTTTCCTCGTTAATCATGGGCGTTTATCCAAACTGTTTCGGTGAGCGACTCTAACTAAACTAAATATTGTCTGTGCTATACATATTGCATGATTACCGCCGCACGTTACCGCTAAATCTCCCATACGCCGGGTCTTCGGCGAAACCCATAGATTGCCGATATGGCAAAACCACAGTGGGCTTAGATGCAATCGAGCAAGACCTATGCGACGGTCTCCCCCAGCTCCATCACTGGCGCTAGAGCGGATGTCAATCTGCTAGCTCATTCTACTTCCACTACTCGTCAATCCTTGCGACCTTCCTCTAGCCTTCGCTGGCTTCGACCGTTGTAATATTTACAACCTTACCGAGTTCAAGGAACCTTCGTGATCCATCTAATGGTTCGGCAGAGCCAGACCGTATGATAGACAAATTAATTGAATGTTAACCGAAAATCCTGAATCAAACTCCCAAATCAAAGGGAACCGAGTCAGTGAAGTCGATTGACTGCTGAACCATTAATTATATGAGGTAACGTTAGGCGGGAATGCGCGATGTGGTAGGGGGTAGACCTAAAAATTCTCGTAATTTAATGCAGGATTCCGGACTCTAGCTCGGGCTTCGATCGTTAAGATGCTTACGTTAAAAATGGCGGGGAATATAGGAAATAGGTTACAAATTTTATGGTTAAGGCTAATTAAGGCTTCATATGAGCACGTAACGCGGCCTGCAGCATCACTTCATTACCCTTCGCCCAAACAACCTCCTACCCGTCTTGACAGCGCGTCTACATCGGCTGTTCTTGTTATCCTCTACCACAACCAACGATATCCTCTATATTGGTGACCTTGTCTTCTTTTCAACCCCGTTACAATCTATCGAGCCTTGTTATCGTTTTCTTAAATTTCCGGGAATACTCAAATCGTCTGCACTGAAACACTGGATCCATCATGGCAAACTCTTCGTCGCAGCGCCGTGCGCTAGTCGTTCAGCACAATTTTTCTCCTTTTGGCAATCAACTTATTCAGTCTGGCTTCGTCAATGACGAGCAAATGCAACAGGCACTTGTTGAAAGCCGTAAGTCTGGGAGACCTCTGACGGATGTCTTGCAAATGATCACTGGGCAGCAATTGCCTCCTGATCTACTCCGTCAATACAAGAAGCAGCAGCTTTTTGAGCTAAAAATTCTCTACGGTGTTGAATCGTTAGATCCAGAGTTGAGCGAGATCTCAACGTTTCAGGTGGGGCAGTTAATCGACTCACTCATCCCCGTTGATATTTGTCGGCGCTATCGGTTAGTCCCTCTCTCCAAAAGCGATGAAGAACCCGCCTCTGTGCTGATTGCGATGGTCGATCCTGATGATCTGGCAGCGCAGGATGACTTGAATCGGATTCTGCGTCCTCAGGGCTTGCTCCTGCAGCGGATGGTCATTACCAACGAAGACTACCAGCGCATTATCTCGCAATATTTGGATGAGCAGGTTGAGCGTCAAAAGCGGCTTGAGCAGGAATCAAAGGTTGATGTTAAAGGGGAAATTGAAGGGCTAGGATATCTCGATCTGGAAGAACCCGATGAAGATGTTGAGGCCAACCTTGATGTCGCCCTTGAGGATGCCGAAGCAGCTCCGGTGATTGCCCTGGTCAACAAAATTTTGGTAAAAGCCCTACAGGAAGGCGTTTCCGATATCCATATCGAACCCCAAGAGGAATACTTACGCATTCGCTTTCGCAAAGATGGCGTTTTGCGCCAAGCGTTTGATCAATTGCCGAAGAAAATTATTCCCGCTGTTACAGCTCGCTTCAAGATCATTGCGACCTTAGATATTGCCGAACGCCGATTGCCGCAGGACGGGCGGATTCGTCGTATCTTTGACGGACGCAAAGTTGACTTCCGGGTAAGCACCCTGCCGAGCCGCTATGGTGAAAAGGTAGTTCTCCGGATTTTGGACAACGCTGCTACCCAGTTGGGTCTCGATAAGCTCATTACTGAACCCGATACGCTCCAGATTGTCCAGGATATGGTGGCTCGTCCCTTTGGATTGATTCTGGTAACGGGGCCAACCGGATCGGGTAAAACAACTACACTTTACTCAGCTCTGGCAGAGCGCAACTCTCCGGGTGTGAATATCAGTACGGCGGAGGATCCGATTGAATACTCTCTACCTGGCTTGACCCAGGTACAGGTGATTCGAGAAAAGGGTATGGACTTTGCGTCCATTCTCCGAGCTTTCTTGCGGCAGGATCCGGATGTCATTCTGGTCGGTGAGACGCGGGACAAGGAAACCGCTAAGACAGCTATCGAAGCGGCTCTGACGGGGCACCTTGTCTTGACGACACTGCACACCAATGACGCGGCGAGTGCGATCGCCCGTCTCGAAGAAATGGGCGTTGAGCCGTTCATGGTTTCAAGCTCTCTCATTGGGGTACTGGCACAGCGTCTGATGCGTCGGGTTTGTGCCGATTGCCGTATTCCTTACCATCCCACGTCCGAAGATTTAGCACGCTTTGGTCTTAGCGCCTCCCGTGAAGCAGAGGTCACCTTCTATCAAGCCAACACACTGCACCCGGACGAGATTAGTGCTGCCGATACGAGTGGAACCCTGTGCTCTAGCTGTCGCGGGGTTGGCTATAAAGGCCGATGCGGTGTTTACGAAGTCATGCGCGTCACCGAAACCTTGCAAACACTGATTACCGAAGGTGCGCCGACTGAGCGGATTAAAGAGGTTGCAGTCGACGAAGGGATGGAAACCCTCTTATCCTACAGCTTGAACCTGGTGCGTCAGGGGCTAACAACCTTAGATGAGGTTGAACGGGTTACCTTTACGGACACAGGCTTAGAAGCAGAACTGAAAGCCAAGCGCAAGACCTCTTTGACCTGCCGTACCTGCGCTGCCGAGCTGAAGCCAGAATGGTTAGATTGTCCCTATTGCACCACACCCCGATTCCAAGATTGATGGTGTCGAGCCGCCATTAGTCGTCCCCGATCAAGTCTGGCGCATGCGATATAAAGCCCATACAGCCAGCCGAACAGCCCTAGCTCATTTGTATTCCCAGGAAAGGCTGACCCACTGAACATCAGCCTGCTCGTTCACTTCATCTTGCTTTTGCCAACCTGACTCCCTTGCGATAAGGAGACTGAATCCATGGACTTGATGATCGAAGACTTGATGGAACAGTTGGTAGAAATGGGGGGCTCTGACCTCCACCTTTCTGCTGGAATTCCACCCTACTTCCGGATTAATGGGCACTTGACCCCGATTGGGGATGAACCGCTGACGCCTGAAGAATGTCAACGGCTTATCTTCAGTATGTTGAATAACACGCAACGGAAAACGCTGGAGCAGACCTGGGAATTGGATTGTTCCTACGGGGTCAAAGGCTTGGCACGTTTTCGGGTCAACGTGTACAAGGATCGGGGAACCTACGCGGCCTGCTTACGAGCATTGAGTTCCAAAATCCCTTCGTTTGACAAGTTGGCTCTGCCAGATATTGTTCGGGAAATGGCAGAGAAGCCTCGGGGGCTGATTCTTGTGACCGGTCCCACAGGGTCTGGGAAAACCACGACTCTGGCTGCAATGATTGATTTGATCAATCGCACTCGCGCAGAGCATATTCTGACCATTGAAGATCCGATCGAATTTGTCTACGAGCCCATTAAGAGCCTGGTTCACCAACGCCAGCTCAACGAAGATACCAAGAGTTTCTCCAATGCATTGCGGGCGGCGTTGCGGGAAGACCCCGATATCATTCTGGTGGGTGAGATGCGGGACTTGGAAACCATTCAGTTGGCGATTTCAGCCGCTGAAACAGGTCACCTTGTGATGGGAACCTTGCACACCAGTTCTGCAGCACAGACAGTTGACCGGATCATTGACGTGTTTCCATCGGAGAAGCAGCAACAGGTTCGTGTGCAACTGTCTAACTCGTTGATTGCTGTGTTTAGCCAAACCCTAGCCCAACGATCGAATCCCAAGCCGGGTGAATTTGGGCGGGTCATGGCGCAAGAAATTATGGTGGTAACGCCAGCGATCGCCAATCTGATTCGAGAGGGTAAAACCTCCCAGGTTTATTCCGCCATTCAGACCGGTGGGAAATTGGGCATGATCACCCTGGAAAAGGCTCTGTCCGACCTATACAAGGCTGGGGCGATTTCCTTTGAAGTGGCGATGGCAAAAACATCGCGTCCTGATGAGTTACAACGTCTGATTGGGGGAGCCGCTGGTTCCGCCAGATCGCCACAAGCCGTTGGAGGTCGTCGTTAGAGTACTACCCCAGCGCCCTGATTTCTGAATCATTGTCCCGGTTGGTTGGTGAGGTTTAATCCTAACGACGAACCGGGATCATCTCACTTTCCATGCTTTCGTCTAAATGGACTTGCTCAACGAACCTAGGAATTGGGGGTTGCAGAATCCAAGTATGATTTTTTTCGAGAAGCGGCGGTTG
>JBCBSL010000109.1:0-15056 GCA_039819145.1 Cyanobacteria bacterium J06638_22 | reverse complement strand
TCTTCACTATGATGCTCAAGCCGATCTGATTCAAATGTTTACTCGACAGAATGTTGCATCAAAAATCATCTATACAACACATTCAATTGGTTGTTTACCAGAAGATCTTGGTTCTGTGAGGATGATTGCCGCAGATGAACCTCACAGCAAAATCAATAATTGGTTTTGGACTGGCAACACACCAGGATTTTCGACACTTTTATTTGCACTGGGTGCAAATACTATGGCTTTCATACCTATGAGATATGCTGTAATTACCGAAGGTGCAGCGGACATGATTCTCTTACCTTCTTTGCTCAAAAGTGCTATAGGCAAAGATGAATTGGGTTTTCAAGTAGCACCTGGACTATCCAGCGTAAATAGTGAAGGTATTGCAATAGTTGATAAAGAATCTCCTCGAACAGTATACCTAGTAGACTCAGATGAAGGTGGTCGAAAAATTTACAAGAAGATAATCTCTGCAGGTGTCGCGCAAGAACGAATTCTTGCACTACCGAGTATTAATGCTCCAGATGAAACTACAGTAGTTGAAGATTTTGTCAATCGGCAATCATACGTAAGAGCAGTTAATATAGAGCTAAAAAGACTTCACGGTGAACAATATCAGGTTGCGCTTTCTGACATCGATGGTTCGAATATATCGAAGCGAGTTGAAATATGGTGTCAGGGAAAAGGAATTAGTGCTCCAAGTAAAAGAGCGGTAGCATATCGCCTGATTGAAGATCGATATGATTACCCGTTAGTTCGTAGCGAGGTAGTTCAATTACTCTGTGAATTGCATAAGGATTTAAGGAGTGCGTTAGGTTGCAATTTAGCCAATGAGAATGGTAACCATTCCTTAGAAAGTTGAAATTGGTAGTAGTTTCTGAATGACAAAAATCTCGCAACATCCAACAGTAGATAATTTACAAGAAGATATCCTCTTCGGGGAAAACAACATCTTCATAGATTTGTGCCAAGGAGATTTCTAGGCTCACGCAGTTGAGAATCAAACCTTCCTCAGCGGAGATCAACTCAGGTGGTTCATTTACTGAACTCACGAGTTCCCAATTATCTCGCTCGTTGCGGCGATAGCATTCCACCATGAAGCAATCGGGGTCGATCAAAACATATTCTTGCAATGTTTCGATTTGGCGGTAGCGATGGAACTTGTGTCCGCGATCGCGAGCTTCTGTAGACTCCGACAACACCTCCACCACAAGACAAGGAAAGCGGATATAGCTGCGGGCTGTGCGATCGCGCTCATCACAGGTCACAGTAACGTCGGGATAAAAGAATGGGCCATCGTCAGAAATGGCAACCTTTGCATCACCACTCAGAACCTTGCCGTTTTGTCCCCGCAGATGGGGTCTCAACAACGCAACCAGGTTAACTGCAATTTGGTTGTGGGGAATGGTTCCCCCCGTCATCGCCATAACCTTACCCTCAGCATATTCATACCGGATAGGCTGTGTGGCTTCCCAATCCAGATATTCAGAAGGTGTGAGCACGGGCTGAGGTTGAGCAACCATATCTTGTCTCCAAACAATTAGCGCAACCGCTTATTTAATTTGATTTTATCGATCTTTAGATAGGGCAAAACTGGCGTAGATGGCTTACTGGGAATTCTTGTGCGCGATCGCTCTCGTCACCAGTCTTGTTATGGTCATCGTCTGAAGGCCACCGCCCTATGAAGTAGGATCTGAACAGAGAGTTTGATCAGCGATAGAGAGTTCAAGTCATGCGGACACTAACGAAATGGTCGGTTGCAGACTATCAGCGGATGCGCGATCTGGGCATTCTCGATCACCGTCGCTGCGAACTCATCCATGGAGAAATTTGGGATATGGCTCCAGAGGGAGAATTTCATCGATTTGTTAATGATCGCGGTGCCGAGTATCTCAGACGAATACTTCAGAACAGAGCCAAGATTTTTGAAGCGCATCCCATCACGCTTGCTGAGTCTGAACCCCAGCCCGATATCGCCATTGTTCGCTTGCCCGATACGCGCTATTTGAAGCACCATCCCTATCCCAACGATATTTATTGGCTTGTTGAGGTGGCAGACACAACCCTGACTTACGACTTAGAGACTAAACGAACGCTCTATGCTGAGGCGGGGATTCAAGAGTACTGGGTCATTGATATTGCTAGAAGGCAACTGATTGTGTTTAGAGATGTGCAAAATGGCAATTTTCTAACTCAGGATATGGTTGACAGCGGCATCATTTACCCAATTGCATTTCCCGATGTGGCGATCGAGGTTCAGCAATTAGTCAGCATCCCAGCGTAATGATTGCGCGATCGCACCAGTCTTGGATTGACTTGGGATATTTGTCGGTTGATGCCTACAGAACTTATGTCATCAGCCGCAACAAATCAAACTCTTTGCGGATATCCAAAAGAGACTGATCAAGCAATGGTTCAAACGCCAGAAACGGTAGTCGTTTCGCCCAATTGCGAGTCTTAAACCAAATGGGAATGAGATCTACAGCGACCCCAGGAAGTACCTTCAAGACGGCTCCATAGAGCCAGAACCTTCCCTTCTCTTTGACCATGTCTTCATACATCACATCCACAGCGGGCGAGTTTTTCATCTTCAGGTAAGTCTGAAACGTGCATTCGCTCGTCCACCAAAACAGGGGCAGAATTTTGAGCTCATCGTGCATCCCTGTATCACAGCCATAAATCACATGGCCGACATCATGCGCGTGCAATATTTTCGCGAAATCTGAAGGTTGTGTTGCCGGATCGGTGACATGCGGATTGAGAGCGTAGTACTCTGCAAGCCCTTCGCGCAGGGTTTGAGTACTCTGTTTGTCCATATAGCAAGGTTTCTGGCTCATAATATTTCGATACGATACTGTATCGTAAATTATCATAGCATCCATGAATGATGCCAAAAAGAAATCACCAGGAAGACCTCGCAGCGCGTCGTCTCATCAGGCCATGCTGAAAGCCACGCTGGAGTTGTTGGCCGAAGTTGGCTTCGAGGCAATGAGCATCGAGGCGATCGCCACTCGTGCGGGTGTCGGGAAAACGACCATCTATCGTCGATATAAGGGCAAGGAGGAATTAGTCGCTGATGCCATTGAGAGTCTGCGGGAAGAGGTGGTTATTCCTGATACGGGTAGCTTTTGGAGTGATATCGATGCGCTCATCGAAAATGCAGCTCAAATTACCCTCACCCCACTGGGTCGGCAAACGGTGGCCATGATTATTAGCAGTGCCGCCAGCAATCCTGCATTCGCTCAAATTTATTGGGAAAAATATCTACAGCTCCGACGACAAACCTTTGCTGTTGTGATCGAACGGGCGAAAGCAAGAAATGAAGTTCAACAAGACCTGGACCCAGGGTTGGTTTTCGACACGATGAGTGGCCTTATGCTCTATGCGCTGATCTTTCCGCCCACCTCAGAATCTTGGGAAGCGTACATCCGTCGCGGCCTAGATACGCTGTTTCAATAAGTTTGCGACAAACCCTAGCAGTCAACGCTGCGGCTATCAGACAAAGGTTTGCTGTTGCGGATCACCTCAAGGTGAGGCGATCTCCGTTACCTATTACAAAGCCCGAGGTTGCAAAAGGTGGGGGCGCATCAGGTATAATCCATTTTCACATTTTGTAGATTTCTGTCTGGCCAATTAATAGCGCTATGCGCGTTGGTTAAGTCCGGTTGTGTGTGGGCGCGTCGCGCCCACACACAACCAACTCTTTACTTGATGCGGTTGCACACCGCTATAGGGGATAGGTAATGGTGCATTTACCATCTGGCCAATTGGGGGATAGACCGCTTTCTCCCGTTGGCCGCCATTGCATTCTTGAGTTATACGATTGCCCTGCGGGGCTGCTCAATGATGGAGCGCTCATCCGCTCGCTCTTACGAGAGTCTGCCGACCTTGCCAAGTCAACCTTTTTGGGGGATCTGATGCATAAATTTGACCCTCAAGGTATTACGGCGTTGGCACTGCTGGCAGAATCCCACATTTCCATTCATACCTGGCCTGAAAAAGGGTATGCGGCGATCGATGTTTTTACCTGTGGCAACCACACCGAGCCGGAAGCGGCCTGCCACCATTTCATTCACAGACTCCAGGCGGGTCATCATTCTCTCTGCACGTTGCCGCGCGAGACGCCGTTTTCTGTAGCAGACGCCTTTGCTCGTCCGAAGACGGCTTAAGTTCTATCGGTGGAAGCAGATTGAGGCTGGGCGATCGCCCAGGTGCAGCTAACGCTTTGGCAATGGGGCGATCGCCTCCAACAAGCCTTCCAAAAATCCCGAATCCAAAATCTAAAATCCAAAATCGACATGGCTGGCACAACCTTGCAGGCTGACTTCTGGCTCAGCGAATACATTACGCCCTGGGATCTTTACGCCCACGGCATCACGAGCATCCTTGCTCACCGACAAACGCCATTTCAAGAAATGTACGTAGTAGAAACGGGAGCCTACGGCAAAGCACTGGTGCTGGATGGCAAGTGGCAGTCTTGCACCGGAGATGAGTTTTTGTATCACGAAGGCTTGGTGCATCCGGCAATGATTGCCCAGGGTGCGCCCCGGCGAGTGTTGGTGCTGGGGGGGGGCGAAGGGGCAACGGTGCGGGAGGTGTTGCGCTGGCGGTCCGTGGAGCGGGTGGTGATGGTGGATATCGACGGTGAGGTGGTGGCGGCCTGTCGGGAGTGGTTGCCCGAAATGCACCAAGGGGCGCTGGAGGATGCGCGGGTGGAGGTAGTGATTGGGGATGCGCTGGAGTTTATCGCCAACACCCAGGAACGGTGGGATGTGATTATTTCGGATTTAACAGACCCCATCGAGTCCGGGCCAGCCTTTCAGTTGTTTACCCAGGAGCATTATCAACAGGTGCAAGCGGTGCTGGCTCCCGATGGTTTTCTGGCGCTCCAGGCGGGGCCAACGGCTCCCGCAGAAATGCACCTCCACACTCGCCTGGTTAAAACGGTGGGTACTGTGTTTCATCAGGTGCAGTCGTACCTGTGCCATGCCATGAGCTTTGGCTCACCGCTGGGGTTCATCCTGGCATCGCCTTGTCCCTTTTCTACCCGTCCCGATCCGGCGGCAGTCGATCGCCTGTTAGCTGAGCAAACCATGGGAGGATTGCGGTTGGTGGATGGTGAAACGCTGCTGGGTATGCTGCAAACCCCAAAACATCTGCGGGAGGCGATCGCCCAAGAAACCCAAATCTACACCCTGAGTGTCCCACCGAAGCCTCTGGGAAAAGGGTCGCTATCGTAACGTGGAATCAGCGGGAAAGCAGGTTCAGCTCTGCGATAGACTGTTTGACGTGAGCAATAACCGCATTGAATGCGGTTGTAAACCATCGTTTTGAAGGGGTTGGGCGATCGCGTTATGGCGACATTCTTGCTAGAAGTGGGAACCGAAGAACTGCCAGCGAGCTTTGTGGCAAGTGCTATAAACCAGTGGCGATCGCGCATTCCCGCCGATTTGAAAGAGCAGTTTCTCGATCCCAGCGACATCAAAGTATATGGTACGCCCCGGCGCTTGGCCGTTGTGATTGAGGGTTTGCCAGACCGCCAAGCGGATCGCGAAGAAGAGGTCAAAGGCCCCTCGGTGAAAGCGGCCTTTAAGGATGGAAAGCCGACGAAAACGGCTGAAGGGTTTGCTCGTTCCCGTGGTGTCTCGGTGGATGACTTTGAGATGCGGCAGACCGAGAAAGGCGAGTTCATCTTTGTCACCCTAAAGATTTCCGGTCGCCCCACCGCTGAACTGCTGACAGAACTGATTCCCCAATGGATTTTTGGGCTAGGGGGCAAGCGGTTTATGCGCTGGGGTGATGGCGACCAGCGATTCTCCCGTCCCGTGCGCTGGTTGGTGGCGTTGCTTGATGATGAAGTCTTGCCGTTGACGATGGAAAATGGTGCAGAAGCGGTGACGAGCGATCGCCGTTCCGAAGCCCATCGCGTCCTGCACCCCGACCCTATCTCCATTCCCACCGCTAGTGCCTATCTCGAAACCCTGCGATCGGCCTTTGTGGAACCCGATCCAGCGCAGCGGCGCGAAACCATTCAGGCGCAAGCCACAGCGGTGGCTGCCGAGGTGGGGGGTGTGGCTGTTATCGACCCCGACTTGCTGGAGGAAGTAACCGACTTGGTGGAATATCCCACCGCCGTTGTCGGTCGGTTTGAGCCGGAATTTTTGGAAGTGCCCGCCGAAGTGCTAGTGATGGAAATGGAAAGCCATCAGCGCTATTTCCCAGTGGTGAAAGAAACGGGGTCGAAGGAACTGCTGCCTTACTTCATCACCGTGTCCAATGGCGACCCGGCCAAAGCAGATATCATCGCCGAGGGCAACGGACGGGTGATTCGGGCGCGGCTGTCCGACGGACGCTACTTCTTCGATGTGGATCGCAAAAAGCCCTTGGAAGACTACCTGCCCCAACTCGAAACCGTCACCTTCCAGGAAGATTTGGGTTCGATGCGGCAGAAGGTCGATCGCATTGTGCAAATTGCCGGACATATCGCGCGGCAGTTGGAACTGGCAGAAGGCGATCGCGCTACCATCCAACGGGCAGCGCTCCTATGCAAAGCGGATCTAGTCACCCAGATGGTGGGCGAATTCCCCGAGTTGCAAGGGGTGATGGGGCAAAAGTATGCCCTTGCCAGCAACGAACCCTCCGCTGTTGCCGATGCCGTCTTCGAGCATTACCTCCCCCGTGGAGCTGCCGATGAGATGCCCCAAACCCTGGCAGGGCAAGTCGTGGGAATCAGCGATCGCCTCGACACCCTAGTTGGCATCTTCAGCCTGGGGATGCTGCCCACAGGGTCTTCTGACCCCTTTGCCCTGCGCCGCGCCGCCAATGCCATTGTCAGCATCACCTGGGAGGCTAACCTGGGGCTGAACCTGGAGCAACTGCTGGAACAGGTGATGGCAGACTTCGTTGCCGCGAACCTGCTGCCGGAAAGTAAGGTCGAAACCTTGCGTGACCAACTGCGCGACTTCTTCCTGCAACGGGTGCGGACTCTCCTGGAAGAACGAGGCATTGACTATGACCTGAACAACGCGGTGCTGGGCGAAGCCGATCGCGACTATGCTGAGCGAGCCTTGCAAGACTTGCTGGATGTGCGCGATCGCGCACAGTTCCTCCAATCCATCCGCGAAAACGGTGCGCTCGATCGTATCTACGAAACCGTTAACCGCTCCGCCCGCCTTGCTAAACAGGGCGACCTCGGCTTCGAGTCCCTCGACCCCGCTCCCCTCATCCAACCCAAACTCTTCGAGAAAACGTCAGAGCAGGGCTTTTACGATTCCCTAGTCAAACTCCTACCTCAAACGCAAGCGGCTCAAGCTGAACGGGATTACCAAAAACTGATCGATGCCCTGGAAGCCATCACCCCTACCGTCAACAACTTCTTTGATGGTGAAGACAGCGTCCTGGTTATGGCCGACGACCCCGATGTGCGCCGGAACCGCCTAACCTTGCTGGGGCTACTGCGTAACCACGCACGGGTACTGGCAGATTTTGGAGCGATCGTCAAAAGTTAAATTGAAGGAGTAATGCAAACTCTAATTTCAGTCCCAGCTTGGGCGGTGCCCCAGTCGCGACTATCCTGTTCGATAAAATGCAGCGTCCAGCCCTGTGACTCTCTGGGGGAAAGTTTTTGCTCACGCAAGTGTTGCATCCATTACAGTCTAGCTACCACTCATTAGAAAACTAGTGCCAGCTCAAATGGTTCAAAAGCACCCAAAATATGGAAACCTTGTATTACTGAACATACCTAAAAGAAACTCACGCACAATGCACGAAACCCTGAAAACTACTGATTTTCAGGATTCATAGCTTTAAAGCCGATGAGGGGATTTGAACCCCTGACCGCTCGATTACGAATCGAGTGCAAAGTTCTTGACTGAATAAGATTCCAGCATTTTTTGAAAACTCTTACCCCAAATTTACCCCATAAATTATTTCCACACTCCTGCATAGAGCAGGGGCGAATTACTGGAGTAGGGGAGAGAAACCCATTTTCTACCTTGAACGGCATCTGTACTCAGGGCTACGATCGCCCTACACAAAATTAGGCATGAGTAGAAGCGCACTTGCATGGGACGAGGAGACCATGCAGGGTAAAGACTTATTGGTGGTTCATTCACCGTAGGTTTGCACGAGCATGGCCTGTATCTACAGGAACCCACTATCGAGTTCTTAGGGACAGCTCCATGACTCAAACACCACATCCTTTGACCGAAGCCGATCTCGCACAGTTTACCGGAACGAGCACGTACTATCGGCACTGGCTCGGCATACTGTATACCGATGGTGTGCAATACATGGCTGAACATGGTGGCGCATACTGGCTCATTGACGCGATCGCCGCATGGCAAAGCGATCCACGAATCGTTAATGATCCCATGCTCCAACAGATTCAATTCTGGACACTCACTGTGAGGGATGACCGGTCAGCACAGCTTATCTGCGAGCGAGATTCTGACGATATTTCTACCACGCAAGAGATACCGTTCACGGATTTTCCGCTAAAGCAGATCCATCTGTATTTTCAGAGAGGCGTGCTTTGTCTTCCCTCTGAATACTAAGGAGAGGATTTCATGTAGGTTTTTACCAAGGATAATTAGCCCTTGCCCTGCATGATCTACGCGCCTTGTGACCAAACGTTATTGCTCTGAAGCCTTCCGTTTCTCAGCTTCAAGCTGTGCAAGACGTTCCTTAACAAGCACACGAATTTTTGCCGCTAGTGGAAGCTCACTCCACGCCATGTCATCGCGGCATTGCTCTATTTGATCCCGAATGTCACTCACATCAACGGAGATTCGATCTCGCTGACCCACTTCTAAATCATCGATACATTCTTCCATATCGTAGCCCTCTAGAGCAGATGCAACGAAAATGCGTCAAAAAGAAGCCAATAGAATCCAATAGAAGCTTGTGTGATATTCTAGCTCATACGGTTCCCAGAAATGAAAAAACATCGTGATAGCGAACGGATACCCCTGGCTATGTAGAGCCAGAGCACACCGAAAGCATTATCAGCTATTTCTCATTCATCTCGAGAGGTCTCTATGTCCCCCACAAAAAAAGAGTTAAAAGTGCTTGTTCGTCGCTGTAATAGCGGTATGTGTCCCGCGCTTTTCTCCGATGATGAAGGGCGCATCTTTGTCCAGGGCAGCAAACTCAACCGTACAGGTTATACACGAATGACCGTTCCCGACCATGAAGAGGTCGTAGAAATTACCCCAGAGCTAATTGCGTATCTTAAAGCGCAGTAAAGCTAGATATTAAACGAGCCAATCTGCTCCTGATCTCAGATGGGGTCAGGAGTTTCATCATTTTCTATTGGTAAAGGGATAAGTTCGGATTCAACAAAGCACCGAAACTCTTCGGTGTGAGAAAATTTGACCTCTTCCCAATGCGATCGCACCGTCCTGTATGAAAAGACATCACACGCATCACGCTTGAATCCCTCAAAATGGACGGCATCAATAATGCCCGAACGAAAATGTAGATACCCAAGCATGACTTGATTGATGAGAAACGCGCTGATTTTGTGAAGTTCCCACGCCCTCGCATCTAGCCCATTAGCTTGGGTAAAGTTCTCTAGAAGGGTAGGGATATTGAGCAGTCCAAAGAAGATATCCCGATGAGAATCAATAATCTGTCGCTTGGCGTCAGTGTAGCTGTCTGACCTCTGATGCTGCACTTGAGTCACTAGAAGATGGACGCTGTGTCGTGTGGAGAGCCAAAGGAGAATGCTGGCAACAGTGGTGATCAAGGTAAGGCCCATCATCAATAAGGCAGTCAGGTCAGCAATACTCAAGCCTCCCAGAGTCATCAAAGCTCTGCTTTCCATCTGTCCTCCTGGTAAACGTCCTAGACCTGACAATGAAATCAAGGGACTATTGGAACGTAGGGTAAATCAAAATTTCTTAATAGAGGCTATTAGCCTATTGATACAACCATCTCCTGGCAAGGCGATTCGAATGATTGCTCACTGCTGCTGAACTGCGCGAGAAGGAGTCGTTGTAACCAAAGGCAATTAGGAGCCTACTCACAGCCTAAAATGACGCAAGCTTGTTGACTGATAAGGTCAAATTCGGAGAATGATTAAATTTTTTAGTGCAAATTAACTATAATAAAATCCTTGTTCTATAGGGGTTTCAAGCTAATCGATTCGTATTGCAGCGACGCTGCGAACATCCCAGGGGGGAATGAATGGGAAAGGGATTTGAGCTGACATCTGATAGGTACGAGGATTTCCTGACAAGTCTCAAGACCCGCATCAGGCAAGCCCAAATCAAAGCCGCCCTTGCCATCAATAGAGAACTCATCATTCTTTACTGGCAAATAGGTCAGGATATTGTTCAGCGCCAAAGCGAGGAGGGGTGGGGAGCGAAGGTGATAGACCGATTGGCCCGTGACCTCAAAATGGAATTTCCCGACATAAAGGGTTTTTCGCCCCGAAATCTCAAATATATGAGGGCTTTGGCAGAAGCCTACCCAGATGAGCAAATTGTGCTACGAGTTATAGCACAAATTCCTTGGGGTCATAATCAGTCGCTGCTCAATAAGCTAGAAACCCAGGAGCAGCGTCTCTGGTATGCCCAAAAGGTGATAGAAAACGGCTGGAGTCGAAACACCTTAGAGCTTCAAATAAAATCTGACCTCTTCAGTCGTCAGGGGGAAGCCTTAACCAACTTTGAGACGACACTCCCTGCTCCCCAGTCTGACTTAGCCCAAAGCCTGCTGAAGTCAGAATACAATCTTGAGTTTCTAGAGCTGAAGGAGAAGGCTCACGAGCGTGAACTGGAGCAGGCCCTTGTGAACCACATGCAGAGGTTTCTGCTGGAGCTGGGCGTTGGCTTCTCCTTCATGGGGCATCAATACCGCCTTGAGGTAGACGGCGATGAGTTCTTCATCGATCTGCTCTTCTACCATGTGCACTTACGGTGCTATGTAGTTATAGAACTGAAGACGACAGAGTTTAGGCCTGAGTACTCTGGCCAGATTAACTTTTATGTGAGCGTCATTGATGACCAACTTAGGCATCCTGATGACCAACCGACAATCGGAATTGTGCTGTGCCGATCTCGCAAGAAGTCAGTCGTCCATTACGCACTGCGGGGGATGAGCCAACCGCTCGGAGTCTCGACCTATGAGCTGGGGGTGGGGGATATGTTGCCGGATGCAGTGCAGCAGAGCCTGCCGTCGGTGGAGCAGCTTCAGATGGAAATAGAGTTAGTGGCTGCGAAGTTTGAGGAAGAATAAGAAGCGCATGAAGTAGCGGTAATTCATAAACGAATTCTCTCGATTTCATCAAGGCTAATCGTGTCCTCTCTTCGGTCATACAAGGCTGTCGTTCTGATATCCTCATGAGCCGCGATTTTTTGAGCGTTGTCTCGGCTACCTCCGTTTTTCAGAAAATTGGTGATCCCTGACGCTCTGAACGTGTGGTTACAAGCATCTGTATTCACATCTGCGGCGATCGCCCGTCGTTTAATCATCGCCCATGCTTCCTGTCGCTGAAGACCCCGCTCGGTCAGCTTCCGAGTCCGTCCAACCGTGGTGCGGAATAGGGGAGTGTGCTTCTCCTGGTCAAGACCACCTTCCTTTATATATGCGTCTAGATATTCTTCGACCGTGTGATGTGCTGGCACCTCGTGATATTTGCCACCTTTCTCGTGGAGCCGGAGCCAGTACCGTTTCCCCTTCGGGAAATAGTCTCCAACGGTCATCCCCAGCACCGCTCCGATTCGCGCAAAGCTGAAAAACATGGTTGCGATGAGGGCGCGATCGCGCAGACCCACCACATGGGAAACATCGATCGAATTGAGCAGATCCCGCATCTCTTCATCGGTGAGCACTGATGTCTTTCCTTTCTTTACCCGATGCTTAAGTCCCCTAACCTCGGCGGCTGGACTGCTCTGAAGAATTCTTCCAGACACCATCCAGTCAAACATTGTTCTGATTGCCGCGAGATGTTGGTTGATTGTCGGAGCCGAACCAGGGTGACGTTCGATATAGGCAGCGATCGCCAGTGAACTAATCTCATGGAACTGGAGGTTGCGATCGCTGCACCAGTCGAGAAACTGTTTGATAGCCCGAGCGTAGGCTTCTCGGGTATTAGGGTTGCGAATATTGACAAGGAAAAATTCAACGAAGCGACGAGCTGTTTCCGGGCCAGCCTCTGTGATCAAGGGTGGTAGCGCTGGATTGGAACCTTGAACGAGAGGCAGAGCCGTCGAGCTATTTTGAGGTTTGACAAACAGGCTCATGGCATACCAGGAAAGGCCGGAATTGGCTTAGTTTTTCTCTTTGGGACTATATGACATAAAAAGGGATTATGTAATATGAAAGCTCGGCAGGGAAGCACCTATTTTCAGAGCAAACACTCACTCGGTTCAACGGATGATAGTTGCTGAAATGGATAGATAGATGGTTATTTTTGCAACCCATATTTATAGAGAGAAACAATTGCCGATTGCCGATTCCTCCGGCACGACCCCGGATGCGTTCTCTAGTACTGGTTAGTAGTTGGCTGCTATAGTCATCCCCATGCCGAAACAAGCCTCTCTATTCTCCGATAGCCATTACGCTGATTTCCTCAATGGGCTAAAGCAGCGTATCCGCATAGCCCAGGTCAAGGCGGCGCTGGCCGTCAACCGTAAGCTAGTTTTGCTCTACTGGCAGATCGGACGGGAGATAATCGAGCGTCAGCAGGAACAAGGCTGGGGTACGAAGGTGATCGATCGCCTCGCGAAAGACCTCAAGCAAGAGTTCCCGGATATCAAGGGGTTCTCCCGCTCAAACCTCAAGTATATGAGGGCTTTCGCGGAAGCTTATCCCGATGCTGAAATTAGCCAGCAGCTTGCTGGCCAAATCCCGTGGTTCCACAATTGCGTGCTGCTCGATAAGGTAAAAGACCCCCAGGAACGGCTTTGGTACATCCAGCAAACAATAGAGAATGGCTGGAGCCGCAACGTACTGGTGATGCAGATTGAGAGTCAGCTTTATCAACGACAAGGAGGCGCAATAACTAACTTTAAACAAACGCTTCGAGCACCTCAATCAGACTTAGCCCAGCAACTTATAAAAGACCCCTATAATTTCGATTTCCTCTCACTTGGCAAAGATGCTCAAGAGCGTGAACTTGAGAAAGGACTCGTCGATCACATTCGTAACTTTCTCCTCGAATTAGGACTCGGATTTTCATTTTTAGGAAGCCAATATCCGATTGAAGTAGATGGAAAGGAGTATCGAATCGACCTCCTCTTCTTTCACATTCACTTACGTTGTTTCGTGGTGATCGACTTAAAGATGGGCGAGTTCATTCCTGAGTATTCAGGCAAAATGAATTTTTACGTATCAGCCGTTGATGACTTCCTCAAGCATCAGAGTGACAATCCAACCATTGGTATCATTCTCTGTAAATCAAAGACGAGAACCACTGTCGAATATGCTTTACATGGATCACAACAGCCGATCGGCATCTCAACCTATCAAATTCAGTCACAGCTTCCCGATGAGCTACAGGGCAAACTGCCTACAGTTGAACAGTTAGAGATGAAACTAAATAGCGCTGTTGGGGACATCGAAAACAGTACAGAGGATGAAGGGGAAGTATAGTCTTGGACACTACGAAGCTAGTCGATTTTCATTGCCATCTCGACTTATTCCCAAACCATTTAGAACTTCTAAGGGAGTGTGAAGAGCTTGGTATTAAGACTCTTACTGTAACAAATGCTCCAAGAGTATGGAGACAAAACCAACTATTTGCTCAAGACTGTCAGCATGTCAGGGTTGCTTTGGGATTACACCCTCAACTAGCCCATGCATATGGGAGCGAACTAAATCTCTTTGAGCAGTATTTACCCGAAACTAGGTATATAGGAGAAGTTGGTCTCGATGGTGCATCAGAGTATGCAGATTCGCTAGATATCCAGCGAAAGATATTTCAAAAAATTCTGACTCTCTGTGCCCAATCAGGAGAGAAAATATTAACCATACATAGCCGTCGAGCAGCCCGTGAAGTCATTGAATTAATCGGAACTCATTTGCCCCCTCACAAGGGAAGAGCGGTTCTGCATTGGTTTACAGGCTCCACTAAAGAAGCATCGCTTGCGATCGAAACAGGATGTTACTTCTCGGTCAACATCAAAATGCTTACTTCTCCTCAGAAAATAAAATTAATTGAACGCATACCACAGGATAAGATCCTAACAGAATCAGACGGGCCTTTTATTAAGACTGGAAAGTTGATCATGTCCCCTAAGGACATCGGAAAAGTAATAGAGAAACTAGCTTCTATATGGTCTACTGACGAAACATCAGCCGCTCTAATTGTAAGGAAGAATCTTAAAAATCTACTCTTATAAAATCACTATCAAAACCGTTAAGAAAGTGTCGGCTCAAGAAATTGACATACTTCATCCATACCTCGTGAATACATTGCAACATACTCTTTGATGTCATCTGGCGGTAAAGGCCCCGATTCCAGGACATTAAATAGAGAGACTTTCGAGTCAGATGCTCTGTGACGTTCAATTGCCATCTGAAAAGCACGGAAATCCCTGCCCCGATCCGTGTCATACGCTGGTGCTTCGGTAAGGATGTCGATATTGTAGCTATCGTTGTCTAGTCCAACAGCCGCTAGTGATGCTCGACGGATAATACAGGGAACGCAGTAGCCACAGTGGTTTCCTGGTTGTTTTCTGTGAAAACGTCCGCTTTCAGGATGAGAGCAAGACATCGTAACTGGCACCAGTTTTTTCAAAACCTCAGGATTACGAACTTGCCCAAACATCTCTCCTTTGGTTTGAAACCGGTACGGTAGTTCAACAGGATTGGCTAGACCAATAGAGTCAAGTAGCTTCCGGTAGAGAGCGATGAAATGAGGATGGGTTGTTCGTGTACTAAGACTTCCTATTCGAGCACTCGTGAGAGGTACATTCAATGAAATCAACCCGTTTTCTGCGACCACAAGAGGTACCTTATCTAAAAATAAACTAGCCACAAACGTGCCCAGTGCAAGGAATAATATAGAGCGCGATCGCATGGATGGCTCACCCGAACCAGTTAGCTTTTTGGATGGTTGC
>JBCBSL010000108.1:0-15100 GCA_039819145.1 Cyanobacteria bacterium J06638_22 | reverse complement strand
CTTCATTTCCACTTAGAGCTTCTTTATAGTAATTGTTTGAAGCAATTAATCTAGTTGTAAATCCAAGTAAGTTGCTTACTTCAAGTATTTTCAGTAGAGCTTCGTCAGAAATAACTGCATTATCTTTTACCCACACTGAAAGTTGCTTTTTGTAAACATAGTGCAGATTTCTACCTTGCGATATACCAGTTATAATATTGAATGAGTTGTTGTATTTTGAAATAAACTTACATATGGTTGAAGATTGAAGCGCTGAATATTTTATAATTTCTGGATCACCAAAGATAAATAGCATTCTTGGTAAGACGTTCATGAAATATTCCTATTGGCTAAGCAATCAATTTGTTTCCAAAGCAGATAGTAATTTATTGTTTGCTATTTCATCCAAGTCTTTAAAGTGATCTTTAATGATCTTGGAATACTCTGCGTTTGAGAAAATATTCCAACACAAATTGCAAATATTTCCGAAGCTCTGATCTAAGATAAACCCATGAGCTTCTAGAATTGGGACAAATGCACCAACCCCCTGAAAAACCAAAGTTCTAAGCAATCGGCTATTATTCATTACGCTATAAATATTACTTATTGATTCATTATGTATATTCCCAAAGGAAAGAGAATCAGTTTGATCGGCACCGGCACAACATGGGTATACATCACCACGGGCATTCACGGTTAGGTGTAGAACGCTATGACAATTACCACCTTCTCCTGTTCCACTGAAAAAATCACCCGCATCAAGTTCGACCTTAGCTCTACCAGTCCTGAAAACTGCTCCTGTAGATATCTCGTCAACTAAATTAAGAGCATCAGAGCTTAGTAAGAGAAGTGCCTCTTCAATGCTGTGAGACTTTGTTGCAAGTACTCTAAGATTGGTATATATGCCTTGTTCTGAACATGCAATTATTGCATTATTGACCGAATCTGGCTTGATATAGGGCAAATGCCATATATCCCAACTTATCTCTATTTGAGTAACACCAGAGATTTTCATTCTTTTGGCAAAAGACTTTGCAGAGTCAAGTTTATATCCCCAATAGCAATTCGTCGTTGTTGTGATTTTTTTGTACCCGCAGAACTTCGCGTACTCGAAAAGCTCAAAACAGCTTTCTGGCTCTAAAAATGATTCTCCTCCTGCCAAGTGGAATCGACTTTCAAGGGCGCTGATGTTTTGTGCGTCCTTCATGGCTTTTTTAATCACCGAATTCTTTAAATGGTGCTTACCAAAAATGTCAGACCCATGTGGCCCTGAAGATTGATAGCACATAGAGCATTTCGCATTACAACGGTTTGTATTTTCAATAACTAATCCGTTGAAAGTAATAGGTAATAGCTGAAATGCAGCAGTGCGGTGGTTCATACTAATTACCTCACTAATTAATTATTGGCTGCACTTGTACTAGCAGAAGATGACGAGGAGGCCGTACTAGAAGCAGAAGTTGCTGAGGTAACAGCAGCAGCAGCAGAAACTACAGCAGCAGCAGCAGAAACTACTGAAGCTACCGCAACAACATTCATTGTTATTTCAGTTATGCCTTGTTCCGTGGTATCACTAGGGGTAGAAGAATCTTCAATAAATGGATTAGCCTCTCCAACTTGAGCAAACTGCGCTTCAACTTCTAGAAGTGCCTGTCTTAAGGAACGTTTCAAAGACTCATCAACTTCATAAGCAAGCGCGTCAAAGTAAGCATCAGAATCGATCAAGAATTTTGCTCTTTCTTCCTGTGAAGATAGCAACCTCGCAACCAACTCAATTTGTCTAGTAGTATTTTCGTTACTCATAAGATCTATCCTTGTTAATTTACTGGCTAAATAAAAGCCTACCCGACTGTATACCAATATTTAGCGTCAGAATATTAATATTTAGCTCAATTGCTTGAGCAACCGCGCCAGTCCATGATTCTGTAGCACTTCAGCCTGAAAACTGAAAAGTTGCAGGTTGACTATTAGGGATGAAGTCAGGTGAGCCTAGACGCAATAGCAAAGTAGGCAACATTCATCGTCGGGTTACTGTCATCAGAGCTTTAAGGCGTTTTCTAGCAAAGGATATACCCGCTGGCTTCGACTTCATTCAGCCAGCTACTTCGGCTTTGCTCAGCCAACTAGTCGTTTGGCGTCCTGAGTGCAGTCGAAGGACGTGGGCTTAAAGGGTAAAGTCTTTTCCGGAATTCGCCTAACTGGGGCGCATGGTGAGAATGCCGTAGGCATTGGGAGAGAGATAATTCTGGGCTGCGGCTTTGAGGTCATTGACCTGAACCGATTGAATGTGTTCGGGATAGCGGATGGCGGCATCTAGCCCCCCGGTCATGACGTGATAGAAGCCGTAGAGCCCTGAGCGATCGCTCGGCGATTCATTAGCAAACACAAAACGGTTGGCGACCAGGGTTCGCACGCGCTGAAGCTCTGAATCGGTTGCAGGGTTGGTGTGGAGATCGGCGATATGTTGGGCGATCGCCTCTTCAACAATCTCCAAATTCTCCGCAGGTAACTCGACAGAGATGTAGAACAAGCCCTGGTGATAATAGGACAAGTTACTCACCGCCATCCGAGAGACCAAGCGGCGCTCTTCCCGCAGGTCACGAATCAAGCGAGCCGTCCGTCCGCGTCCCAAAATCGATGCCAATATGTCCAAGGGATAGGTTTGCTCCAGATCCGCAATCCCTGGGACGCGCCACATCATCACCAGGCGAGCCTGTTGCAGCCCATCGTCCACAATGTCTTTGCGCACAATGTCCTCGAAAGGCGATTCCAGCTCATGGTCGGGCAGGGTCGAGGGTAGGGGTGAAATTTCAAAGGGGCGATGGGCGATCGCCTCTTCATAGCCATCGGCCACAATCTGCACCAGCTCTTCAGCAGGCAGATTGCCAATAACCGCCGCTGTCATGGAGCGGGGTCGATACCACTGGGCATGGAACTGTCGCATCTGTTCAGCCGTCAGCCCTTCGACGACCTCCGCTGGCCCCAACACCGGGCGGTAGTAGGGAAGACGCTCAAACCCCAGCTTCATCGACTCGGAGAAGGTGCGGCGGCGGGGGTTATCGTGCGATCGCCGAATTTCTTCCAACACGACGAGCCGCTCCCGCTCAAAGGCATCGTCGGGAATCAGGGCGTTGGATACCACTTCGATTTGGTGGGGCGCCAGCTTGGCGAACTCCTGGGGAGAAGTGGTGATGTAATAGTGGGTGTAATCTTGGCTGGTCGCTGCATTCATCACCGCACCGCGCTGCTCAACCTGGCGCTCGAACTCACCACTCTGGAGCCGCTGCGTGCCCTTGAAGATCATGTGCTCCAGAAAATGCGCCATGCCGTTAATAGCGTCGGTTTCCACCGCTGAACCCATGCCCAGCCAAATGTTCAAGCTGACAGCTTCGACGGGCAATTGCTCCGCAATAATCGTCAGGCCATTGGGCAACTGATGGATGTTCGGGGCATTCAGGCGGGGAGACGAAGAGGATTGAAGAACGGCTGGGGTCATGAAGAACTCGGGAAGGGATAGTTTATCTATCTTAACAATCCTACTCGGGTTCAGAGCGTAGGCGAAGCGTCCGAGGGAACCGTTAAACCTTGAAATTTTACTAAGGTTTCCCACCCACGCGTAAAGATATAGCCTTACGCACTTTGCTTGAGAGCAGATATTTTTTTGAACGCCCTATGTCATAAGGCGTTCAAAGGGTTGTTAGGTTTCCTTAAGCGCGAAGCATCATCGAATCGGGACATGCCCAGCAACGATTCTTTTATGATGGAAATATTGCGAAGTGTTACAGAGTGAGTTGGGCATGGGCAGCGGTCAAGTATCTCAAGCACCCTCGGTGCTAGGTGTTGGAGCAGGCATTGGAGGTCTGACAACGGCGGCTCTGCTGGCTCAGCGGGGATACGATGTGCGAGTGTTTGACCAGGCGATCGTTCCGGGGGGATGCGCATCCACCTTCCGTCGCCGAGGCTTTACCTTCGATGTCGGAGCAACCCAGGTGGCCGGACTCGAACCCGGTGGTATCCATCACCAAATTTTTACGGCGTTGGGCGTCGCGCTTCCGGAGGCAACGCCTTGTGATCCAGCCTGTGCAGTGTACTTGCCGGGGGAATCGCAGCCCATTTCTGTGTGGCGCGACCCCGAAAAGTGGCGATGGGAGCGGCAACAGCAGTTTCCGGGTAGCGAAGCCTTTTGGCAGTTAATGGCCGATCTCTTTCGGTACAGTTGGGCGTTTCAGGCGCGAGATCCGGTGATACCGCCGCGCAATGCCTGGGATTTGTGGCGATCGCTCCAAGCTCTCCGTCCCGACACGCTACTGACCGTGCCCCACCTCTTCTCCACCGTTGGTCAGGCATTGCGCTGGTACGGCTTGGGAAAGGACTATCGCCTCCGCACCTTTCTCGACTTGCAGCTCAAGCTTTACTCCCAGGTGAATGCCGAGGAAACGGCGTTGCTCTATGCAGCAACGGCACTAGGGGTTTCACAAGAACCCTATGGATTGTTTCACTTGCAGGGCAGTATGCAGGTATTGAGCGATCGCCTAGTGGAAGCGCTGGAAAAACAGGGCGGCACCTTGCACATGCGGCACACCGTCGAGCACATCCATACGACCCACGGGCGCGCCACAGCCCTCACGATTCGCAATCAAAAAACAGGGGAAACCTGGACAGAAACCGCCGACCATATCGTGACCAATATTCCGGTTCAAAACCTGATGGCTTTGTTGGGAGAAGCCGCACCCAAGAGATATGCCCAGCGGGTTGAAACATTGCCCCCTGCCTCGGGGGCGTTTGTCATCTACCTCGGCGTTACCCAAGAGGCGATTCCTGCCAACTGTCCGCCCCACCTGCAATTCCTCTACAGCTACGACGGCCCCATTGGAGAGAACAACTCCCTGTTTGTGTCCGTTAGCCACCCTGGCGATGGACGTGCGCCCGAGGGTTGCGCCACCATCACCGCCTCTTCCTTCACCGATGCAGCGATGTGGGCAACCACCGAGGATTATGAGGCGCTGAAGCAGCAGTATACCGAGGAGGCGATCGCCCGTCTCTCCAACTATTTCACCCTCACCCCAGACACCATCTGTCACCAAGAAGCGGCTACACCGCGCACCTTTGCTCGGTTTACAGGGCGCGATCGCGGCATCGTCGGAGGCATTGGGCAGCGAGTTTCGACCTTTGGCCCCTTTGGGTTTGCCAATCGCACACCTGTGGAAGGGCTGTGGCTGGTTGGCGATTCCACCCACCCCGGCGAGGGCACCGCTGGCGTTAGCTATTCTGCCCGCACGGTGGTTCAGCAAATCGAGGCGCTTACGTAGGCGGGGTGGACGCATCCATTTCTGTGTGTTGCACCTTGACCCACAGGGCTAACCCGCCCCCTCGTCCCCGTGCCGCAATATAATCCGGGGTGGCTGCAAAGAAGGCGAAGAAGGGAAGCTGGGCGATCGCCTGCTCCGCAAAGCCATCTAGCTTCGCTGCGCCACCGGGTAGCAGCCCACGATAGAGCGGCACGCCTAACGTCCGCACCTCTATCTCCATGAAGTCAAAGGCAATCAGATTTTTCTTGCCCTGATAGCGACATCGCCCACTCAATTTCAGGTGCGTGCCAGCCAGGGCAATTTGGTTGTGGACGATGCCCAAATCACCGTCATTAGCATCCGGGAAAAAGGCGATAGACGCTGGGACAATCGGCGGCAGGTAAAAGCCAGAGCGCAGTTTCACGCCCCCCGATTTGCGTTTCTGAACACCCGTGGTAAAACACAAGCGCCACTCACCTTGTAGCGAGTGAAAGGGCAGCGTTAGCCGTTGTCGTTTGGCAATGGTTTCAGCTTGGAGCAAAGCAGCGGTCACCGCTTCCGGCACAGGGCGGGATTCGCGCGGCACGGCGATTTTGCTCACCCGCTGCTGAAACGCCAGAGCAGCCTGCCGCAAACTATCGACGTACCCTTCAGATGAGCCTACGTTCTGTTCTAGCCTTGTCTCGGTCATGGTGCTTTCCTATGGCGATTTGGATGCCTTATATAGCCGTAACCATCAAGGCTAGGACATGCTATCGAGCGGTCATTCCCGCGAATACGGGAATCCAGAGGGGCTAAGTATGGTGACCGATAAGCGTTTGATGGATGCCCATTTTCATGGGCATGACGGAACCCCAACGCCCTATCCTGGCTGACTCAAGCTATATCGAATCCGGACAAATCCTGAATAATACTTTTCATGAGAGGCCTGCTAGGCAAGCCTTTCACAAAAAATAGATTTGGTTTTTCTAACCCGAATTCAGCGATTACAAGAGGTCGCACTGACCATGATGCCGCATCAGGTGATCGCACAGCACCAGCGCCATCATCGCCTCCACCATCGGCACCGCGCGGGGTAGCACGCAGGGGTCATGGCGACCTTTTGCGGCGAGGATAGCGGCTTCGCCCTCACTCGTCACAGTTTCCTGCGCTTTGCGGATGGTGGCGGTAGGTTTGAACGCGACCCGAATCAGAATATTTTCGCCATTGGAAATACCCCCCTGGGTACCGCCCGAGCGGTTCGTTTTGGTGCGAATGTTGCCCTGATCGTCGGTGTAGAAGGCATCGTTGTGTTCGCTACCCGTCAGCACCGTGCCCGCAAAGCCAGACCCCAGCTCAAACCCCTTCGTCGCGGGCAGGGACATCATTCCTTTGGCGAGATCGGCCTCTAGTTTGTCGAACACAGGCTCTCCCAAGCCTTTGGGCACACGACGAGCCACGCATTCCACCACGCCGCCAATGGAGTCGCCCTGGTCGCGCACCTGCTCAATCAAGTCGATCATGCGATCGGCGGCTTCGGCATCTGGGCAGCGGACGATGTTGCTCTCAACCTGCTCCAGCATCACGGTGTCTGGATCGATATTGCCTTCTAAATGCTTGATGCGTTTGACGTAAGCGACAATTTCCACCCCGGCGATTTGATGCAAGATTTTCTTGGCGATCGCCCCAGCCGCCACCCGTCCGATGGTTTCCCGTGCCGAGGAGCGGCCACCGCCTTGCCAATTGCGGATGCCATATTTCGCGTCGTAGGTCGCATCAGCATGGGAAGGGCGATAGGTGGTCGCCATCTCGCTATAGTCCTGAGGACGCGTATCCTTATTGCGCACCAGGACGGTTAGGGGCGTACCCAGGGTTTTCCCCTGAAAGACACCAGAGATAATTTCGCACTGGTCGGCCTCTTTGCGGGGCGTGGTGATCTTGCTCTGCCCTGGTCGTCGCCGATCCAGCTCCACTTGGATTTCCTCGGCGGTGATGGGCAACTGCGGCGGACACCCATCGATGACGACCCCTACCCCGCCGCCATGGGACTCGCCAAAGGTCGTGATCCGAAATAGATGCCCGAAGGTACTGCCCATGATGCTCAGAAACTAGGAAATGAATAGGAAATATAGGGTAACAACGAGGGGCGATCGCTCCCATCGATTCTGCAGATGTTTTTTTCGCAAGCACCAAAAACTAGGGTTCGCGTCCAACTAACTCCGGCAGGTTCCCTGTACCGGGAAGGGCACGCTCAGCGCTGTCTGCGGTTGTAATGTGACCGAGATAGAAGGCGCCCGCCTCAATGTCGATAGATTGAGCCGTTACGTCTCCTTCCAGTCGTGCGGTTTTTGCCAGACTCAATCGCCCTTGAGCTACAACGCGTGCCTTCACAACCCCTTGAATCACCAGATTATGGGTGTGGAGTTCAGGCCCTTCGACTAACCCCGTGTGCGAAACTTCCATGTCTCCGCGCACTTCGACCGTTCCATGAATGACACCATCGACTCGCAGATTTCCCTCAACGTGCAAGGTTCCTTGAAACTCACTTTTTTCCGTCAGGTAGGTAAGTGCGCCTGTTCTATTTCGCCCAAACATAAGGTCGCTCCCAGACTAATCGTTTAGGTATGTTGCGATCGCTCAATCCAGATGAAACGCTCAGTCCATCGGATACATCCTTCAACGTCATCACTCTTCAACGCCATTACTATAGTTCAACCAAGGCTCCAAGAGAACCGTAGCGTTCCCCTGATGGCTTACGTTAGCGCTATGCGCATTGGCATTGTTTTAGTTGGCGCTTTTTAATTGATGCTTTTTAGGTGGCGCTGTCCATTGGCATTGATGCAAAAGCAACCGGATAAGTTTACCCAAAATGGTAGACCGAATGTTAATTGAGCCAGTCAGGTCGATTGAGTCAGTCATTCGCACGGCTGGTTATGCTGCCATTACACCCCGTTCCCATGGCTACTCCAGAAACCCTTCTGGATCCACAGGTTCATCATTGTAATGCACCTCGTAGTGTAAATGCGGCCCGGTCGATCGCCCCGTATTGCCCAAAGCACCGACGATATCATTGCGGTCGACCGTGTCCCCTGGCTCAACGGCCATGCTGGATAGATGAGCGTACAGCGTCTTGTAGCCATACCCATGATCGACCACCACATGATAGCCGTAGCCGCGCGACATTTGGGCTTTCACGACCCGACCCGGAGCCGTCACGTAGATCGGCATGCCACGCGGTCCCGCAAAGTCTAATCCGGCATGGAACTCGCGCCCACCCCCAAAGGGACTGCGACGCATCCCAAACTCCGACGTCTTACGAGCAGTGGTATCGATGGGCAACCCACGGGGGCGAGCATTTTCTCGCTCCAGGGTTTCTTCTAATGCGGGCTCGACCTGGCGCTTGAGGCTATCGAGGAGAGCAGGTAGCTGCCGCTCGGCGGTGTTGAGAAAGTATTCGGTGTTACGAGAGGCGATCGCCCCACCCTGGGGCAACAGGGATTGCAGTTGGAAGGGACGAGAGGGTTCCTCCTCAGGCATTCCAGCTCGTCGTTGGAGGGCATCAATTTCGGCTTCCAAAACCTGCACCTCTTCCAAAATCTCCTGAGCTTGCCGATTCAGGGAGGTGTTCTCCTGGGTCAACTCGGTATTCTCGGAGTTTACATCGTGGAATAGTCGTGCCACGGAAACGACCGGGAAGGAAATAGCGGAAAGGAGAATCGTCGCCAGAATGAGGGGATGGATTGAGAGAGTAAAAGGTGTTTTGCCTGTCCAGGCAACGAAAATCGTAAATCGCTTCGGAATGCGGCTCATAATCCTACACAAGTCATCGAACAGTACGGCATGTTCCTTCCAACACCCAAGCAGCTTTGACGGGCTGAACCTGGTAAATCGCGACGGGAAAGAACGGACGACGCACAAGCAGAGCGTGATGAAAATTAGGGACTGAAGCAATAGCGCTTCAGGATGAAGCAATAGCGCTTCAAGATGAAGCAATAGCACTTCTCAGCAAAGCAATGGCGCTTCTAGAGAAGCATGGCGCTTCAAAATATTAGCGATTTTCAACCGCCTGGGAACTACAAGCCTGTATATTACCGGAGAATTGACAAGAAATATTACAGGATCAACGAAATCCGTAGGAGGTTGCAAGATCGAGGCAAGCTTTTTTACTAGATGTGCTGCGGCAGAGCCAAAGAGGTTTGATAATTTTTGGGGCACAATGTGCTCCAAAAATTATCAAACCTCTTTGGTGTCTCGTGTCCAATGCGTCAATCTTATGGCACTACGCGCTGAGGCAAAAACCAATCACATTTTTGAAAGCCCTGCAACGCAGGGCTTTCAAAAATGTGATCTATCCGAATCTCAATGCATCAGGCGATGTACGGAAAAGAAGGGCGAAAACCAACCAGAAAGCTAGAAGAGAGAGGGCATTCTCAAAAGCGATATCACGAACGGATCGCATCGCCCGTTTCGGCATCGAACCAGTGAATCGCCTCAGACGGCAGTGTGATTTGCAGCGAATTGCCGCTCCAGGTGGCATCCGAGGGGAGAAGTAAGCGAAGGGTGTAGGTGGTTTGCTTGGTCGCCTGAAGACGCACACTCACCAGGTAATGCATACCCAGGTTCTCAACCAAAAAGATTTGGCCGTCAAACGTATGGGTATCGCCAGGTTGCGCCTGTCGCACATGCTCAGGGCGAATCCCGAGAATGACCTGTCGTGCGGTTGCAAGGGAGGGGGGGAGTTGGAGCGCGCGATCGCCCAAGCGAGCCGCTCCTCCCTCACAGGGCAGCGTCAGGAAATTCATCTGGGGACTGCCGACAAAGCCAGCCACGAACTGGTTGGCGGGTTCCGCATAGATCCGATGGGGGGTGTCCAATTGCTGCAAGTTGCCCTCATGCAGCACCGCCACTTTGGTCGAAAGGGTCATGGCTTCCGTTTGGTCGTGGGTGACGTAGACCACGGGGGCTTGCTGGGATTCAAATAGCTGCTTCAGCTCCGCGCGGACATTCTCCCGTAGCAGAGCATCCAGGTTACTTAGGGGTTCGTCGAGCAGGAATACAGAGGGACGCCGCACCAACGCCCGCGCTACCGCGACCCGCTGGCGCTGCCCCCCAGACAACTTGCTGGGTTTGCGATCCATCAGCGTCTCTATCCCCAGGAAATTGCTGACGTCCCGTAATCGCTGCCGAATCTCATCCTCGGGTATTTTGCGCAGCTTCAGTGCCGACGCAATGTTGTCGGCAACAGTCATGTGGGGATAGAGGGCATAGCTTTGGAACACCATGGAAATGTTGCGATCGCCCGGCGGTTTGTGGGTGACTTCTTCCCCCTGAATCAACACTTGCCCCTTCGTGGGTTGCTCCAGTCCGGCAATCATCCGCAATACCGTCGATTTGCCACACCCCGACGGCCCCAACAGGGTGAGAAATTCGCCTCGATTCACGCTCAAGCTCAAGTCTTTGACCGGAATCACCGAAGCGCTGAAGGTCTTGTTCAGGTGCCGCAGTTCCAGCATGGCCAGCTGGGTTTCGTCTGGGGCACTTGTTGGGGTGGGTTCTGCGCGTGTCATTGGGATAGATTCTCTAAAAAACGGATTCTCTAAAAATTTGAATGGTGCTGGGGAGTTAGAAGGCAGGGATTCTAAATCTTGTTCTCGTTTCTAGTTGATGAATCATCGGATTCGATGCACTGGGTAAGGATGGAGGTTATCCCTTAACCGCACCGGAGGTTAACCCCCGGATGATCTGGCGCTGGAAGAACAAGACCAAGAGCACGAGGGGCAAGGTTCCCAGCACCGTCGCAGCGGCGATCGGCCCAAAGGGCACCTCAAAAATGGATGCGCCTCCCAACTGAGACGCCGCCACCGGGATGGTTTTCATGGGTTCTGCCGTGATGAACGTGAGGGCAAAGATAAACTCATTCCAGGCGGTGATAAAGGCCAGGATGCCAGTGGTCGCGAGGGCAGGCAGGGTGAGGGGTAAGACGATGTTGATCAGCAACCCAACCGTACTGTAGCCATCGACCTTGGCCGAATCTTCCAAATCGCGGGGCAATTGTTGAAAGAAGCTACGCATTACCAGGATGGTCAGAGGCAAGTTGATCGCGGCATAGGGCAGGATGAGCGACAGGTAGTTGTTGCCCAAATTCAACGCCTGCACCACATTCAACAAACCCAGGAACAGCAAAATGGGTGGAAACAGGGTCACGATCAAAATTACGCTGATGATGAGCCGTTCACCTTGCAAATGCAACCGCGCTAGGGCATAGGCGGCCGGTGCCCCCAATCCTAGTGCCAGCACAGTGGAGAGGGTGGCAACAATGAAGCTGTTGAGCATGTAGTTGAAAAAGGGTCGCCGCTCAAATAATTCTTGGTAATGGGCCAGGGTGAACTCAGAGGGGAAATAGACGGTGGGAATAGCGGCGATCGCCTCGTTGGTCTTAAACGAGGTCAGCAATTGCCAGAGGGCGGGGGCCAGGCAAAAGATGACGATTAGCCCAACGCTCAGGGGCAAGACCCACTGCTTCCAGGTCATGCTGGGTTTTGAGGACGATGCAGTCGTGTCGATGGGCTGAGTGGTCATGGGTTTGACAGCGTTAGCGGTTTAGATTGGAGGGATGAAGGGGCTATTCGATCTGGATAATGCCAAGTCAGCGGGCATCAGTTGCTTGAGCGCTCCCTCGGGTGCGGGACAGCAAATAGGCGGCGATCGCCATTGCCAGCACCAACAGCAGGAAGGTGACGACGACTAGTGCTGCACCATAGCCAAAGTCGAGGTAGCGCATCACCGTGGAATAGATATAGAGAGAGACCATTTCGGTCGCGCCACCGGGGCCACCTCCCGTCATCACCGCAATTAGGTCGAAGATGCCAAAGGCTTGGGCAAAGCGGAAGACGAGCGCAATAACAATCTGCGGCAACAGTAAGGGCAGGGTAATTTGCCAGAAACTCTGCCACGCATTTGCCCCATCAATTCGGTGCGCTTCGTACAGGTCATCGGGAATCGACTGCAACCCTGCCAGCAACAAGATGCTAATGAAGGGTGTGGTTTTCCACACATCGGCGATGATGACCGCCACCATCGCCAGGGTTGGATTACCGAGCCAGTTGATGCCGCTGTCAATTAGCCGTAGCCGCAGTAAGAGGTCGTTGACGACGCCGAACTGGTCGTTGAAAATCCAGGTCCAGGCTAGGGCGATCAGCGCCGTGGGGAGAGCCCAGGGAAGGATGGCGATCGTGCGGACGATGTTGCGCCCCCGAAACGCCTGGTTCAGCACCAGAGCAATGCCCAGCCCTAGCAAAAACTCAACGATGATGGACAGGGTAGTAAAGACCGCGGAGTTCCACAGACTTTGCCAAAAGCGCCCATCCTGCGCCATCCGCACATAGTTTTGCAATCCGGAAAATTGGGGTTGCAACTCCGTTCCCAAATTCTTGGTAATAAAGCTTTGCCAGAAGGCCAACCCAATGGGGTAAGCGAAGACCGCAAGCAACAGCAGCAGAGCGGGGAGGGTCAGCATCCAGCCAATCCGGCGATCGCGCTGCACAATCATATCCGTTGGAGGTGGTGACAGGGAGGCGTCGGGGGTGGTTTGAGCGGTCATGCAACATCCTCCACTGAGATCGCGATTGATGGAGCAATTGAGGGAGCGATGGGTAAGTCAGGTGGGGGGGCGATCGCCGCCGCAGGTTCCTCTCCCGTCCCGGTCACCATCTTCTCAGGCGCACTCCCAAAGGATTCAGGGGAATCGGTCAATGGTGCTGGCTCCACAGGCGGGGGAGCACTGACCTCCGGTGGCGCGGTGGGGGATACCGAACCAACAGGTTCGAGCGTTTCCTCGGCGGGCTCACGGGTAAACCGTCCCAGCAGGTTGCGGGTTTCATTGGCGGCGGATTCCATCGCGGCTTCCGGCTCCATTCGTCCCGACAGCGCCGCACTCAGGTAGCGCTGCAAAATGTCCGATGCCTGAGCATACTGGGCGATGTTCGGGCGCAGGACGGTGTTGGTAGCCACGTCAAATAGTTCAGAAAAATAGGGATGCGCGGCGAGAATTTCGGGGTCGTCATAGAGCGATCGCAAACTGGGCATATAGCCCGCCAGTGCATTCTGTCGCTGCACGGCTTCGCTGGTGAAAAATTCCACCACCCGCCAGGCCTCTTCGGGGTGCGGGGTCGAACTCACAATGCCCCAGCCCCAGCCCCCAAGGCATCCGGCTCCTTCACCGATGGGCGTCCCAATCATCGGGCGAATGCCCACCTGCCCGCTCACGGGCGAATTATCCGCATCCAGCAGGGGCACCGCATAGGGCCAGTTCCGCATAAAGACCGCCCCGCCACTCTGGAACAAGCGTCGCGTTTCCTCTTCCTGGTAGGTCGTGACGCCAGGGGGCGAAACACCAGCGGCGATCGTATCCAGCAAAAAGCGAACGGCATTCACCGATTCGGGCTGATCCAACCCCACCTCCAGGGAATCGGCATCAATCCAATAGCCACCAAAACCCGACAGCACTTCCACAAACATGGCGGCCAATCCTTCGTACTGCCGCCCTTGCCAGAGATAGCCCCAGTTCACATCGGTTTCAACCTGGAGGGCCTGGGAAAGGTCAAACAGTTCCGTAAAGGTATCGGGGGGTGCCGCACCAATGGCCTCTAGCAGATCGCTACGGTAATACAGCATCCCCGCATCCGTCCGCCAGGGCACGCGATAAAGCTTGTCCTCATAGCGCCCCGCTTCAATGGTGGAATCCAAAAATCCCGTCATCTGCTTGTCGGAAAGGCGATCGCTCACATCCAACAACCACCCTGCCGCTGCAAACTTTGCCGTCCACACCACATCCAAGTTGATCAGGTCGTAGGGCGATCGCCCCAGCAGCAAAGCCGAAGTGTTCAAGTCTTCGACCAAGTTGGGGGCGTTGGGTCCTTCCACCATTTCCAGGCGGATGTCGGGATTCTGTGCCTCAAACTCGGCAATCACCGGCTCAAACAAAGGCGTTTCAGGCGCCAACATGAGGAAGCTGATGACAACCGGCTCCTGCGTGAGACTCGGTAATCCCAAAGCGAGGGTAATAGCCAGACCCAGAACCGCAAAGCTGAAGATACGGCTAAAGATTGAAGCTTTCCAGCGACGGAAGGTATCTCGGAAGCGCGACGACATTGATGATGGAGATGATGGATCAAAAACCATGTTGTTGTTATACGCAATCTCTCAACGGGCAGGGGAAGCAGTGGCCAACAACAGAACATCCCAGGAAATCAACCGCTACCCTGAGCTGACGAATGATGGCTGCAATCGGTGACTCAAATCTGTGCGATGGGCGATCGCCCACCACCTCGCCAACGGTTCGCCCTAACCCATCCAATCTGTAAGATTTTGTATTGCCTAGAGCGACTCGCATTGATGATTCGAATCCTCGAATTATTAGATTATTTATGATACGAACCAAATGCCCCTTTGAGGACAAGAATTCAGAGTTCTTAATTGACGAAACAAAAAAGGAAAACGTCTGCACCTATTGATAAGAAACCTATCTTTTCCAAGAAATTCCTAATAGAAAAAGATTTACCCTTTCAACCTGTGTCTTTCAACTGCGCTCAGGACACACGCAACTCGCTGATTGAGCGAAGCTAAAGCCTGTGGGTACATCCTTCCCGAGAAACTGACTGAAGACCCTCAAATCTTGCCGCATCTAAACCTTAGAAATAGATCCTCAATCCCAGTGAATGACTGGACTGTGCTCACTCTTCCATCAGAATCAAGGAGAACTTATTCCGGACAAGTCTTTTTTTGTGACTTATATCAGATCTGGTTAAACAGCTATAAAACCCAACTATCGTTTGCGCCCGCTGCGTTGCAGCGGG
>JBCBSL010000107.1:0-15136 GCA_039819145.1 Cyanobacteria bacterium J06638_22 | reverse complement strand
ATTTGTGCCCGCTGCACTGCAGCGGGCACAAATCATACTTGGGTTTTGCAGCTGTTATCAGTGCATGGCTGGGTATGGTGACATTCTGAAGGTGAAAAGCGAGAATGATGGGGAATACTAAGTAAGTCTGATCATTGGAGGCGTGTCTTCTACCCGACAATTACTCAAGGTAGAAGGCATCTTCCAATGAACGACTTTTGAACGACTTTCAAAATTATCTTTGCGATGGACTCAGTCGGTAGCCGTCATTAAACAAGCTCTGAGTAGTCGTCCCTGAGAAGTTCTCTCGTTATGGAGATCTGTCAAAGACGACTAATTAGACTGTGGTTGAGGTGCGTTGGTGCAGCCTTGCCGAAGGCAATAAACAGCCCCTGCATGGGTTACGCTTTGTTGACCCAGCTACAGAAAATGAAGGCTCCGTACTTAGCATTGCTCGCGATCGCAACAATGAAGAGTTATTGGAGGGGCGAATGGATAAGGAAAAGCTGGGGGCGCTGATCGATGCTGTTTATGCGATCGCCATGACGATCTTGGTGTTAGAACTGCCGGTGCCGGAAACCGATCAACAACTGCACCAGACAATCAACCAGATCGCGGTGGCGATCGCTGATTTCGCCCTGTCATTTGTTATTCTATTTTCCTTCTGGTATAACCAACGGCGCATTAACGAGCTGTTTGTCCGCCACACTCGGCTGACCTTCTTGCTGAACGGATTCACCTTGATGATGGTTTGCTTGATCCCGTTTTCAGCCAATCTGCTCTACAAGTTGGGAGGACAAGCAACGTCGATTCTGCATGTGAACCACGAAGCGTTTGTCGATCTGTTCTTTGTGGGACTTTGTTTGCTCGCCGATTTATCAATCCACGCGGCCTTAGCCGTAGCGCGACGTGACCGGCTGCACCATGAACATGAGTACGAAAATGTGCTCAAAATTCATCGAGCTCGCCAAATTGCCACTGCCTTACTAGTAATTGCGCTATTTCTAGCCTTTGCCCTACCAGGCTCCAACCGGTGGTCGCTAGCTGTTATTCCCGTACTGTTTATTTTCGAAGATGGGATCCTGGACTTTTTAGATCGGGTGTCACATCGGTGGAAAAGTTAATAGGACTTACGCAGTTGGTGTGAAACCCTAAAGAAGGTTGATGATTGTTGGAGTGCACTGCACCTCAACAATCATCAACCTTCTTTAGCCCTTTATAACAATTCGCTAAGAACCCACTACAGATTATATTTTGAAAGCTGCGCGCCGCACAGCTTTCAAAATATAATCTGGTTTTGGTTTTCGTAGAATTGATATTAGAGTGCAATGACAAGTTCAACCACAAATCCCCTTCGCTCGGGGAAAGCGAAGGGGATTTGTGGTTGAACGACTCGAGGACTGTAGTGGTCAATTGAATGATGCGTCTGAATGACGCGTTATCCGAAATTGCTGGAGCATTCGATGCCGAGCTCAAACAACCGTAAACTCCTCAATCAGCTCGCTATCCACCAATGCTTGTTTGACAGAAGGTTGGAGATTGCGCATCGTGATGCTAAACAGCTCACCATAGGCTTGCTTCGTAAAGATGAGGTAGTTGAGGCCTTCGGTGGAGATCGCTTGCAAATTCGTGCCGTCCAAAACAAGACCGGTAAGGTTGTGCAGTTTCTCCACTTCTTCGCGGAGGTACTTCAGACTGCTGCTGTCGAGGTTGCCCTCCAGCGCTAGCGTGGCAATACCGTTCTCATAAGACAGCAGATCGGAATCGAATGTAATGCCGCTGGGAGTGATGCGGCATCGCACTTTCATTTCCTTCAAGTCAGTTGGGAGGGTGACGGTCAAGGCTTCGCTATCGAAATCGGTGTGGACATGGCCGTTGATCCACACCTCTGTCAGCCTAATGCTGCCTGGCGGTAAGATATCGGGAGCCACCCGCAGGATATTGTCTTCCCACGCCCCTGGCTCGGGGCTGAAGAAGAAGTCCATCGGCTCTTTATTAATCAGCAGGTTGGTATAAATAGCCGAGAGGAAGCAAAGTTCGAAGGAGTGATAGCCTGCCATCGAGTGGCTGCCTTTATCCCGCTCGCTACCTAACGCATAAGGCTGACCGTTGGCCAAAACATTGAAGTATACTCCGCCAGCTTCGTAGTCCAGGAACCAAGCATTGTAAAAAGCAGAACCCTCGCGGGCATATCGCAAGTAGTCGGGTTTGTCGTTGTAGACCCCCGCCATGATGTAGTAAGCCAGAATACCCTGTTCCTGCTGCCACCAAGCTTTGCGATCGTGCCACACCAGACGGTAGAACTCTTCCCCTTCTTTGAGCGTGCGTTCCATCATGTCGTACCAGCCGCCCCGTTGGTTGTCGCTGCCAGCCGTGGGGATGATATCGGCGATTTGGTGGGCAAAGGTTTTGTAGCTATCTTTTGGCCTGAGGCTCTGCATGCGAGTAAGGTTCCAGGCCACTTTCAGGTTGTGACCCACGACGCAGCGGGCTTGGTGGATGCCCCAGTTGAGATCGTGGCTCCAATCGTCGTAGAACTTCTCGTTCATGAACGGGCTGTAACCGTAGTCGGGGAAGTGTTTGCAGATCAGATCGAAACAATATTCGAGAAAGTCAGCATACTCCTGCTTTTCGGTGGCCAGCCAGAGGTTGATCAGGTAAGCCGGTGCATGGTCGCCGACGGAGTTCCAATTTTTGCGTTCCTTGTTAATGCCGAGGGAGTCGGCATGGGGGGAAAGGGTAACGGGATCGATATGGGAGTAATAGCCTCCTTTGGGGGTGGGATCTTTATAGTGGCGATTGAGGAAGGAAATTGTATCTTGGATATCCTTCAAGACATCCCGATTGCCTGTTAGCCGAAAGGTTTGGGTGGGGCCGGCCAGTGCGTAGATTTGTTCGTAGCAGGGCATGGCATTGCCCCCTTCTTCCCCGCCTGCTTGAGAGCCAATGTATTTGCGAGTGGTGCCGTCGGGACGAATATCGATCTGACTGTACCAGTAGCAGATCCCTTCGCTGGAGTTGCGAGCGCGGAAATGCCGTTGCATGTATTCCGTTCCTTTGACCGAGGCTTCCAACGCACGCTCGTCTCCAGTAATCATGTAAGCCGTCGCGAAGCCGTAGACGAGGCGGGAAATGGTGTCGAGATTCTGTTGACCGTCGAGTTTTTCTCCCTCGGCACTGATGTCTGTGCGGAACTTGCGAAAGTCGATCGCCTCCCCTTCCTGCACCCCAAACTGAGCTTCTAGATAGAAATTCAGCAGTTGCTGGATCTGGCGAATCCACCAGTCCTGTTCCTCAAACCGTAGGTGATCTTTGGTTCGACCGAACAGCACGAGGTGTTTGGCCTCGAATTTGAGTCCCGAAGCCTCGGGATAAAAGATGCCGTAGGCATGGATAAACCGACCCTCGACGAGGATATCTTTCATATCCGGAGCAACATTAAACGGTTCCGCCAGGTTGCGTACTAGCTCGGCATAGCAAGCGTAGGTGATCTTAACGTCGTATTCACGACCGTCAGAGGTGCGCAGGCCGATCGCCCCTTGGGCATCAAACTGGTCTGGATAAGTAACGTGGGTGATGTAACCGGCAATCAGATCCGAGAAGGTAAAGTCAAGAGAATTAGCCATGATAAGAGTCGCATTACATGAAGGACAGGATTGACAAGGCTGGCGATCGGGGCGATCGCGCGAGCCGCACAGTTGTCTGATCGTTCGGCAGGACGGTTAGAGACGGTAAAGGATCAAATGGATCGAGAATCGAGGATGACAATACTGCGAGCCGTGAGCAGGTAGCTCGACACGTCAATGGGTTCCTCTTGCCCCACCAACGTAATGTCGTGGGGCGATGGTAAAGCGGTGTCGAGCGATCGATACCATCGACACCCGGCGATATCGGGTAACTGGAACTCGACGCTATCCCAATGCATATTCATCATGATGTGTACGTCGGGATCGCCATCGAAGCCCCCCAATGTGAAAGCTAGGGTGCGCGATTCCGGATCGTTCCAGCCCGGTTGGTTTAGTTGAGGCCCATGCCAGGTAATGTCAGCCACCCCCCGTTCGTTGACGGCTCCCGTAAAATAACGGGGCCTCACGAGTTCTTTGAAATGCCTGCGGCGAGCGATCGCGGTCTTCCAAAAACGGAACATGTCTCGATTCTTCTCAACCAAGCTCCAATCCAGCCAATTGAGTGTGTTGTCTTGGCAGTAGGTGTTGTTGTTGCCCTGTTGGGTGCGACAGACTTCGTCTCCCATCACCATCATGGGAACCCCTTGGGACACCAACAGGAGAACAGCAAAGTTTTTCAGTTGTCGCTTGCGGAGGTCATTGACCCAGGTGTCATCGGTTTCACCTTCTGCACCGCAATTCCAGCTGAGGTTGTCGTCTATGCCGTCGCGATTACCTTCGCCGTTCGCCTCGTTGTGCTTGTAGTTATAGGCAACCAGATCGTAGAGGGTAAACCCATCGTGAGCAACGATGAAGTTAACACTGTTGGTCGGAGAATGCTGGCGCCATTGATAAAGGTCGGCACTGCCCGTGAGGCGACTGGCAACCTCCCCCACAATCCCCGGATCGCCTTTGACAAAGCGACGGATAGTATCCCGATACTTGCCGTTCCATTCCGCCCACCGATAACCGGGGAAGTAACCAATCTGATAGAGTCCGGCGGCATCCCATGCTTCCGCAATCACCTTGGTGTTGGCCAGCACGTGATCGAGCTCGATCGCCCAAACTACAGGTGGATGTTCGAGGGGGGTACCATCTTCGCCGCGAGAGAGCACGGAGCCTTCATCGAAGCGGAAGCCATCCACATGCATTTCCTGCACCCAATAGCGCAGACAATCCAAGATGAACATTTCCCCAACCGGGTGGTTGCAGTTAAAGGTATTGCCGCAGCCCGTGTAGTCGTAGTAGTACTGTCGATCGTCAGAAGATAAATAGTAGTAGGTTCGATTGTCCAACCCTTTGAAGGAAAAGACGGGACCTTGATGGTTGCCTTCGTCGGTGTGGTTGAAAACAACGTCTAAAATGACTTCGATTCCAGCTTGGTGAAGGGCTTTCACCATGTCCCGAAACTCCCGTACGTGATCGCCGGTTTCGGGATTGACGCAATAGCTAGGATGGGGGGCAAAGTAGCTCATGGTGCTGTAGCCCCAGTAGTTGGTCAGGGGGTTGCCATCCACCACTCGCAGAATTTCGGTGTCGTCGAATTCAAAGATGGGGAGTAGTTCGACAGCAGTAACCCCCAGCTCTTGCAGATAGGGAATTTTTTCAATGACCCCTGCAAAGGTTCCAGGATGTTTGACACCAGAGGTGGGGGATTTGGTGAACCCGCCGACATGCATTTCGTAGACGATGGTTTCGTTCATGGGGCGGCCAAGGGGGCGATCGCCTTCCCAGTCGTAATCCTCGATATCGATGACGACACAGCGCATCGAGCTGGTGAGGTTATCCCCTGGTCGGCAAGCATCTCCCCGGTTCCAAAGGGTTTTGTTGTTGCCTTTGGAATAGGGATCGAGTAGCACCTTATTGCGATCGAAGCGATAGCCCTCGCTAGGATTGGAGGGACCATCGACGCGATAAGCGTAGTGGGTACCAGCAGGTAACCCTTCCACAAAAACATGCCAGAAGTGAAAGGTTTTGTTCGTCACGGGATCCAGTTGAACGACTTGGAACGGTTCCAAATCGCTATGGCTATCGAACAAAAGTAATTCGACGCCAGTGGCGGCTTCCGAAAACAACGAAAAATTGACACCGCTGGGTTTTACGGTTGCCCCCAAGGGATAGGAATTCCCCTTGCTAACGGAATACAGCTTGACTGGAGCATTAATAGTAGCCTGGGCCATGGTGACAGCATCCTCGAGCGCAATGAATGGGAGAACAAGAATGACAAGGAAGAACAGTAAATAGAAGGGCTGGCAGAGGGATAAGGCGATCGCCGATCGAGCCTTATTCCTTCGCCAGAAGCTCGATAATCTTGGCCGCGAACAGGTGAGCGTGGCCTCCCGTACGACCGGTGACTAAGTCGCCATCCACCACAACATCCTTGTCTTGGTAGATGGCTCCATAGGCCAACACATCGCCGTGTAGGTTGTTATGGCAAGTCACAGGGCGACCTTTGACTAATCCGGTGGCAGGAGCTACTAGCCACATGCCGTGGCAAATGATGCCCTTGAGAAGGGTTGGTTTGGCAAAGGCGCGTTTGAGAAACTCGGTCGCTGGTGGTAATTTCGTTACATCGTCGGTGTAGCGCAGGCGATCGGACACCATCGCCGAAGGCACGATGATGGCCGCGAAGCTTTCCAGCGTCTCGTCGTCCATGCCCTCGAAGGATTCGTGGCATTCGAAGGGGGCGTGATATTCGTGCCCCTTAAAGGTGATGGAGGGCTGCCCCCACAGGCGGGTCATGAAGTGTAGGTCTGCACCTTCTTCGAGAAAGCGATAGTGATAATACCAAATCTCATGTTCGTAAAAATCACTTTCGATCAGGATTCCGATCTTTTTGCCTTTCAGTCTCATCGTGATACCATCTCAAGTTACGGCTAACGGCTGGCGATTATTGACAAGTAGACGAACTATTTCTTGGGTTCGAAAATCTCGGCAAACTGAAGAATATTTCCTTCGTTATCGCGAATGAAGAATTCTTTAAAGCCAATGTCTTCCACCACAATCAAGTCCCAGGCGATTTCAATGTCTGGTTGGGATTTAGCCCGCTCCACCACTTTCTCAATGTCACGCACCATAAAGCGCACTTGGCTGACCCCTTGAACGGTGGTATGTTGCGGGGGATTGGGTCGAGCGATCGCCGTCCATTTCTGGTCTTCAATCAGCTCGATTGAGATGCCATTGATTTCCAGAAAAACAATGCGCGTTCCGTATTCCGGAAAATCACGAAATAGAACTTGCTTGAAGCCCAAATAATCTTGATACCACTGGGCTGTTGCATCGAGATCCTTGACGGCCAAGGAAACAGAAATATCATTGACTTCGGCTAAAACACTCACGCTGGTTTTCCTCTTTAACAGTATTGAATCCGATAGCATCGGTTCGAGAATTGCAGTAGTTCAATCCGCCTCAATGCGATCGGTAAACCCTACGGCAGTTTCGAGCGAATGAGTTTCGCAATGTCAGATTCTTTGCCGCACACCTCAATGGCGATATCCAGCGGCAACTTGCCGTCGTGACCGCGCAGATCGAGACGAGCTCCGGCATGAACGAGGATTTCCGCACAGTCGACAAATCCATGCCAGAGGGCATCGTGTAGGGGGGTATAGCCGTTAATGGGACCCTGTACGTCGAGATCGATATCGGGATGCTGCACTAGCATCTTGAGGATGCCGGGATTCCCGTTATAGGTGGCTTTGTGGATGGGAGCCCCTTTGAAGACCCAGTCCTCTACCCGCACGTGGGCTCCGGCCTTGAGCAGCTCCTGTACGATTTCGCTGTGGTTGTCGCGAGCCGCCACGAGCAAGGGAGTATGTCCGTCCGTAAAGGAATTTATATGGGGATAGACCGTGTTGACATTGGCGCCCGAGGCAATGAGTTCCTTTACCGCCTCTAGCTGGCCTTTGTTGGTACTCGCCATCACGGTTTGCTCGGCGATCGCCTTTTGGTCTCGAGCTTTACCGGCGTCGATGGTGTCCTTAATGGTTTCAAACTTTTTCTTTTCTTCCCCTTGGTTCACGTTGAGTTCGAAGGCAATGTGATCTTCCAACGCGAACCCATAGTGGGTACCGAAGTAGAGGTTTTGGCCGCGATCGACCAGCAGTTTGACCAACTCCGGCCACTTGTACCACAGGGCATCCATGATGGGGGTATGCCCCATGCTGGGCGTCACCGCATCGATGAAGGCACCGCGATCGAGCAACATTGTGGCGATTTCCAGGTTCCCCCCCTGACAGGTTTTATGCAACGCTGTAGCTCCTGTCTTGCTGTCAGCCGTCCATACATCGGCCCCGGCATCTAGCAGGATCTGCACCATCTCCACATGGGCTTGGCAAGCGGCCATCATCAGCAATGTCAGGCCGGTTTTCGGATCGCGCGTGTTGGGGTCGCCCGCATTGGCATGCAGCAATGTCTTCAGCGTTGCGACATCTTGCGTCTGGACGGACTCGATCAGACGGGCGGAAACATCCCCTCGAAAGGCCGCGATAATCGGAGCCGGATCGCAATAGGATTTCCACTTGGCCATCTTGCCATCGCGCACTTCCATCCAAGTGGCAAAGACAATTTCAAAATCCAGTCCCGTCGCCAACACCGTTGAAATATCGTGGACGGTTCCCACGGCGACATTGCCTTCGACCACCAGATCGACGGGCTTAAATTGCTTCACTTCCACGATGCCGTCGCGGGTGGAAAACTGCTTGAGCACTTCCGGGATACCATGGGCGGTACCGATCCAAGGGATGATGTCGCTCACCCCAGGGATCTTGGGCAAATTCACCCACTCGATATCATCTGCCATACAGGCGATCGCGGCATCCATATCGCCGCGATCGAGGGCATCGAACCATGCGGTAGCGACTTTGCGGGTTTCGTCCTGGCTCACAATCTTGCCTCCAAATTACTGTTCGAATCGTGTGGGTTCAAATGCTATGAATCTCTTGGCGAATAATCGCGATCGTTCAATCGCGATCGCCTATCGCTAACGTCCTAGCTGCAAATCTTGGGGGATAAGATGTTCCATACAACGCTCGGCCACAGCCGCGATGGTCAGGGCGGGGTTGACGCAGGTACTGGAGCCAGGAATCAAGGCCCCATCGACGACATACAGGTTCGCGTACCCCTGCACGCGTCCGTAGGTATCGCATACCTGCCCCATGGCAGCGCCCCCCAGTTGATGACCGGTGATGGTTGCGGAGATCGGTGAACTATCGCCACCGTTGGCGGCGCTCATCCGCTCCACAAGCTGCTGGGCCGCGGCTTTCGCATTTTCATCACTTGCGTAGTTGAGGTCAATGGAATCGCTGTCGGCGTTGTAGCTGAGAGACCCCCGGTGGGGCGTCATGCTAAAGATGAAGGTCCCCATGGCGTTCAAACCGGGATAGTCCGTCTCGAAGCGCGGCAGCGGTGCCCGCATCATCACACAGGGGTATATAGGGTTTTCGTAGTTCATAATCACGATCGCCCCAGGGCCACCGAGATGGGGGTTGGTTGTCTCGTCCAGGTTGGAGCGCACCACGAAGGTATCGCCGTCGTTGCCCAGTTCTTGGCCGATGCGATCGCTGATATCGGGCAAATACCCCTTTGCCTTCGCCTTCAATAGCAGCCCTGTCGTACCAAGGGTGCCTGCCGCCATGAAGAGCGAGCGGCAGGTTAACACCTGCGACTCGACGACATCCCCTTGCTCGTTAATGACATCCACATCGACTTGATATCCCCCTTCCGGCAGCGGAGCGATCCGTTGCACCCAATGGAGCGGCCGGATCTCCACCGATCTGGTTTCTTCGGCTCGCTTGAGATAGTTTTGATCCAAGGTTTGCTTGGCACCGCTATTTTGTCCGAACCAGAACTCAGCGGCGATCGTCGAGGGCACCTTGGTTCCCGCCATCTCTTCCCGCACGATATCCCAGTCGATTCCCATCATGAATTTGGTCATGCCATCCTTCATGCCGTTGGAGGTGGACTCCACCATGGGGAAGCCAGCTTTTTGGGCCTGCTCCACCAACACCTTGAGGCCGAGGTAATACGGGCTCTCCACAATGTCGTCGGGAATCAACGAGGAGCCGATTTCGTTGTGGACGCGGGGGAAGTAAACCGAATCCATCTCGTCATAGGAGACTTCGCTAGGAAACACCTTGCCCCAAAGCTCCCTGGGCGGCTGAATCAGAATGCCACCGTAAGCGTGGGACCCTCCCCCCACACCGGAACCCACAAGGAATTTGTATTCCCCATGTACCACCACTTCCATCACCCCAACATATGGATCGATGGGGTTCCCTTCGTAGGCCGGGGTTTGGGACAGGCCAGTGTCGTTTAACCATTCAGCTCGTTTGTCGATCTGGCGAAAGGTGGCGAAGGTGCTGTTGGTGGTGGGATCGTCAATCGTCCACCTCCGGCCACGTTCCAACACCATCGTTTTAATTCCGGCCTGACCGAGCCGCAAAGCGGCGACCGCACCGCCAAAACCGCTCCCGATTACTATTGCTTCTGCGTCCATTGCTTCTGTATCCATAGTGGCGTCTTCATCACTCAAGGGTTGCCAGATTTATAGCGCTATGCGCGTTAGTTAAGTACGGATGTGCTTGACGCGGTTGCACACCGCTATCGACAGGGGGCTAGCGATCGCTGGGAGGGTTAAGCACGGGGTTCTGGCCCAATAATCCAGTGCTCTTCGGCAACGAAGGTGTAGGCATATTTCATCTCGATAAAGTTCTCCAAATCTTTGGCAGACGCAGCGTTTTGCGGGGAATCGATCGCCGTCTGCAACGCCTCGGTACTGTCGAACCACAGCATGGCCACCATATCGAGTAGGGGCTCGCCGATCGCGTACAAGCCATCCCGTGCATGACACTGGTAATAGCGGCGCAATCCCGGTAGTTTCAGATCGAGGGCACCGTGAACCTCTAGGCTGTAGCGACGGAAGGTCTCTAGTGGTACCCCTGCTTTCCGCTTTACCATGGCAAACAATTTGATGCCTTTCTCGTCGCGGCTTCGGGGCGGTCCCTCTAACAACACATGGGTATCGGTATCCAACGCCACCGTTCGCCAGAAGGCCGCCCAATTGGGCTCGTCCAACCGCGCGCCCTGCAAAAAGGCATCGGATTGCAGCGATTCCAGTTGCTCCTGTTCGTTGTTCAGCCAAATTTCCGCCACACCGCTAAAGCGAGGATCTTCTGGCTCTGGGCCGAACGGGATGCGGGTATCGATCAGGTATTTCTTGATTTGGGTAATTTTGCTGGCATAGTTCACCGCATGGATGTTGACCCAGTAGTCCTGAAAGTCTTTCTCACTCATACCGGGTTTGGGATGAGCAAAGATGAGCTGGTGAATCACGGTGTTATCTCTCTTTATTAGGACAATGACTTTATGGGGCAATGACTTGCTGCGATCGCCGGTGCAATCCGCAATGAAACTCTAGGAATCTGTCGCTCCCGGACTAGCGGGATCGAGAATCAAAGTGCGACTTTTAAACTTCCACGCGTCGCCAACCTTGGCCAACTCGTCTTCGTACAGCCCCGTCCGCTCCAAACGGGCGGGAATTTGCTTGATGTCCATCGCAACGATGTAGCAGCCAGACTTGATCACTGCGCCATCCGTGACGATAAAAAAGTTATTGCTCCAATGACGGGTGGTCTCGATATCGGGGAACGTCCGAAAGGCATCTGCCAAGGCTTTTCTCCCGCTCACCGCCATTACCACCTCCCGATCCCAACGCACAATCGAAAACCGGCCATCTGGCGTAAAGGTATCGGCCCAGTTTTCGGCGGCATCGCCGGGAATGAGGAACGTGAGACCATCAAGGGTATAGAAGTAACGGGAATTAAGCGCGTGAATTGCTAGCTGGTCGTTGGCTGAAAGGCGATCGCTCGTCATGGTCAGACCCTCCTATTGACCGCATCGAATACCAATTAATTCGGGGTGAACATCCCCCTCTAACACCAAATCGATCAGGAATGGCCCCGCATGGGCCAACGCTTGCTCGATCGCCGGAATAATCTCGCTGGTTTTCTCCACGCGCACCCCCTCAACCCCCATGGCTTGAGCCAGTTGAGCAAAGTGAATAGCGGGTTTTGAGAGGTCAAAACTGAGGGGAAACTCATGTTTGGGAATCTCCTGCTCTTGCCAGTACTGCTGGATGTTGAGCTGCAGGAGGCGGTAGGAACTGTTATTGCAAATGACAAACTTGGCATCGACGTTATGTCGAGCGGCTGTCCACAGCGCCTGGATGGTATACATGGCACCGCCGTCACCGGTAAAGCCCCAAACCGGGCGATCGGGATGGGCAAGTTTGACCCCGATCGCCCCTGGAATCCCGACCCCGAGAGAGCCCCCCCGAGTCTGAAAATAGGAGCCGGGTTCGGTGATGGGGACGTAGCGACTAATGGGGGGGGAATTGGTGAGCGCCTCGTCAAAAATGAGCGTATCTTGCGGCAATCTGGCGGCTAGCTCCACCATGAACGCGGCAAAGTGCAGCGGTTCCTTATCTTTAACTGCCAGATCCTTTTCAATTTGAGTGGCCTTAGCGGCCTGCTTTGCTTGTGCGATCGCCTCCAAGCGCGCTGTCGCCGCCTGCCTGGCTTCTGGGGGCATCTTCGCATCGAGCAGATCGGCTAATTTCGCCAACGTTAACTTCGGATCGCTCACCAACCCCAAATCGACCGGATGATTCTTGGCAATCTCGTAGGCATTGAGGTCGATATGGACGGACTTTGCCCCCTCAGTAAAGATGTTCTTCAAGATGGGAAAGACCTCCGGCAAGACATAGGTGCCGCAGATCAGATTGGCATCCCCTTTCGACGTAATTAGCAAGCTTTGCTCGCCAAACATATGGCCGGTTGAACCCTGATAAAGGGGGTGTTCCAGACTCATATTTACTTCGCCTGAATCCGCACTCCATACTTCCGCCCCCAAGAGCTCGGCCACCCGCGTTAGCTCGGGTTGCGCCCCAGAGTAGGCAATGCCATCTCCAACAAAAATCATCGGTTTCTGGCCGCTCATCAACAGCTCTGCCGCTCGAAGTAGGGAGTCTTCATCGGGCACCACTCGTGTCGACGGCAAACTTGTGGGCACGACCTCTTCTTCCACAGGAAAATCCATTACATCTTGGGGCAAACAGACGTAGACCGGGCCCATGGGGGGCGTGGCCGCAATTTTGATGGCCCGCCGGAGTACCCGCAATAGAGACTTGGGGTCCATCACCATCGTCGACCACTTGGTCACAGGCTCGGCAAACGCGACTAAATCCCCAGCCATCTGAGCATCCATGGCCTGATAGCGAATGCCCGCATCGCCACCAAGCACCACCAGGGGTGAATGTCCGCGCATCGCCTGGTACAGTGCTCCGATGGTATTCCCCAAACCGGGTGTGCTGTGAATCTGGACGATGGTGGGTTTCTGGGTCGCGCGGGCGTAGCCATCGGCTGCCATTAAGGCAATGGTTTCTTGCAGCGTCAGGATGTATTTGAGGTCATCGAAACTGCCCAATGCATCCAAAAATCCTTGCTCGACAGTCCCTGGATTCCCAAAGATATGGGTAATTCCATCGGCTTGAAATTGTTCGAGAATGCCAAAACGGCCGGTTCTTTCCGTCATAAGTCCAAGTGAATTTATAGGTTAAGTGACCGTGCTTCAATCGGGGGAGATACTACCAGCCGTAACGCGTTAAGCCGTTCTCCAACACCTGAACCATTAATTGCCCCACCAACTTCGAGTCTTGGGTCGATCGCCCCGTCAGGAAGGGATAGTCCAAAATCGTGGATATTGTATGACCCACCCCGCCGTGATATTGACCGTCCGGCCCCACCGCGTCTCGCAAAATATATTCCAGCGGATAGAAAGGCGGCCCGAAGTTCGCCGATGTATTCATCGGCCTACCTTCGTAGTCATACATTTGGGCAAAACCCGTCCCATCTTTGTAGTCGTACTCGCGAGCATGCCCCGTGACATGTTTTCCCCAAATAATGCTTTTGCGTTCTGTCCAGTCGCGGGCAAAGGCCAAACAAGTAACCGAGTAACATTCCGCTGCAATCAGCTTGCCTTTAGCCAAAAATCCCAAAATGACATCGTGCAGTCGCTCGTTATTCACCATATCCACCATTGGGCCGGAACCCCCTGGCAGCAGCAGTGCATCGTACCGATCTAACTCAGCCCAACAAGCATTTCGCTGGTTGTAATACGCCTCTAGCTTGTGACCAAAACTGGGCCCGTTGAAATAGGGCAATGGTGGAAACCATGTCGATAAATTAATGGGGTTGGCCAACAGGTTAGATTTATCAACTTCGGTGGTTCGCTTTGCATAATGGGCATCGGTCACCACTTTATCCAAAGGCGGATCGAGGTATCCCGCTTCCATACTGGGGGGTAATGCTGGAGGCTTTCTGCCGTAGGCCGTCATGAAGTCAACCGTATAGCCAGCACCGATTAAAACATCATAAGGGCCGACAAATTCTTCGCCCCAGTATCCCCATTCAGAAATACAACATAGGATTCGCTTCGTCATTGTATGCTTGCCTCTTACATCACTCAAAAACAATTACAGATACTAGAGAAAACGCATTTTTCAAGGCATTCCCTACGGACTGCAAGCTATTCACATAGCGATCGACGATAAAATTAGTACCAATCCTCAAAAGATAATTGGCTTTTTGAGCGAAAAACGTATTTAAAGAAAACAGCTATCTACTAGATCTCAACTATTTCCCAACATGAAACCAATACACCATTTGGTGCATACATAAAGGGGACAGCTATCTAATATTTTTCAATTAGTTCTCAACACGAACCTATGCACCAAATGGTGCATATCGCATATCTATGAGGAAGCCTGTCACCTTTGCAGATGCAGAACTATGACTTCGATACAAGAGAATAACTCAAGGCCTTTAAGCCAAGGCGTTTGATAATGAGTAAAATACTCACTTGCAACGGTGAAATATTCCCATAGAAGACTCCTCAACAGAGTGCATCCCAGTTTTTTAAGTACTCCTCATCCCCTAGAAAAGAAGCAGGGAAAACGAATTCAAAGTCCCTCTACCAGAGCAGGAGAGGAATTTAGGACGAGGGCTACAAAAGTGAGATGCATCCCTTCAACAATGCATGACTTGATACGGAATCGAAGATTTTTCAATCTTATTAGGTGTACGAAAAAGGGTGCGGCATCTTAGAAACTAATGGATTTGAAGCCTCAGTCATGAACTGAAAACCTCAATATCCCAATGGCATGTATTCCGTAGGGCAAACATCCCGCACAAAATTTCGTTCATCCACATTCTAGTTGATAAGTTCAAAATCGCCTTGTAGTCAGAGAGATTTTTACATTTGTTCAAGATTGCAAGTAGAAAAGATCGGTTAAGAGCCTCAAAAGTGTTGACTATAGAGACTCTACCTACATGTTTTGTGATGGGGAACACCTTGGCATAGATGGGAAGTTTCCAATCGGTATCGACTGTATAATTAACATAGTTAGTAAACAGTGAAATCGCAGAAGTGAATCGTGG
>JBCBSL010000106.1:0-15189 GCA_039819145.1 Cyanobacteria bacterium J06638_22 | reverse complement strand
TCAGAGACTGGCTGACAGCCAGTCTCTGACCAGGCTTTAATGAAGGTTTCTCTCAACAGCTAAGCCTTCGCAAATGATAGGTATTAGCTATTATTAGCCATAGCTAATAATTCTATACAGGAACCTGGCAGCATGAAACCTTCAGCAGCACTTCCACCATTTCTCATACTAGACAAAATGATAGAAAGCTGGCTCTTAGAGGATATTGGGCGTGGCGATCGCACCACTGAGGGTCTGAACAACGCCACCGTGCAAACTGACGCCTACTGGGTCGCCAAAGAGGCTGGCGTCGTTGCGGGCTTATCCGTTGCAGCGCGAGTGTTTCACCGGCTTGATGAAAGCTGTACCTTCAAGGCTATGGCGACAGAAGGGCAGTGGTGCGAGCGTGGGCAGGTTGTCGCCAAAATTTATGGGAGCTTATCTACCTTGCTGGCAGCAGAGCGTGTGGCCATCAATCTCGCCATGCGGCTGAGTGGCATTGCCACAATGACCAGTAAATACGTCGCCCAAATCGCCGACTTGCCCACTCAGCTTGCTGACACCCGCAAAACCACTCCTGGTATGCGGCTATTAGAGAAATACGCCACCCGTGTCGGCGGAGCCGTCAATCAGCGTATGGGGTTAGACGACGGTGTGCTAGTAAAAGACAACCACATTGCTGCCGCCGGAAGCATCCGGGACGCTATAGCCCAGGTGCGAGACCACATCCCTTACACCATGGCGGTAGAAGTGGAAACAGAAACTCTAGACCAAGTGGCGGAGGCGATCGCCTGCGACGTCGACATCATCATGCTGGACAACATGCCTCAGCCCATGATGAAAAAGGCCGTACAGATGATTCGAGAAGCTAAAAGCTTTGTCAAAATCGAAGCCTCGGGAAACGTCATTTTAGAAACCATTCGAGCCGTGGCGGAAACCGGGGTAGATTACATTTCCAGCAGCGCCCCCATTACGCGCTCCACCTGGTTGGATTTGAGTATGAAAATAGGTCAGTCAAGCCTTCAACAAACCTGAACAAAATAACTGTGAGGAACCGATGAAACAAATTAGCGCCCTTCTCATCTTAAGTGCTTTGCTGGCAGGGTTAACCGCTTGCCAAACGACTCCCGAGACAGCGGTAGATGTTAATAACTCAAACGCTTCTGAAGCTACTACTCCGGGTCAGGGCGTCACCGTCCGCCCTGGAACAGGCCCCGTGTTCTTTGGTCGGTTCGTTGCCGAAATTTTAGCGATTGGGTTAGAAGAGCTGGGCTACACTACTCAAGATGTACAAACACTCAACCCCAGTGTCATGCACGTTGCGATTGGCGATGGCGAACTTGACTTTTCCTCTGTTCATTTAAACATATCCCACGCTCCGTTATTTGAGAGGGGAGGCGGCGAGGAGAAGCTAGTGCGAATTGGACAGGTAATTCCTCAGATTGCACAGGGTTATCAGATTGATAAAAAGACCGCTGAGGAATATGGCATCACAACGATAGCGCAGCTTCAGGATCCAGAAATTGCCGCCCTTTTTGATTCAGACAGTGACGGAAAAGCTAATTTAGCAGGCTGTGATGTGGGACGGGCTTGTGAACGGACAATCGATGCTCACCTGGAAGCTTACGGATTGGCGAGCACTGTCGAGCACGACAAGGGAAAGAATGAAGTGCTGATGGCAAACACCATCGCTCGCTACAATCAGGGAAGTCCCATACTTTACTACAACTCAAGCCCTTCGGCGGTGGATTTTGAATTGATACCCGGCGAAGATATCGTTTGGCTAGAGGTACCCTTCACGCCATCATCCGATACACAAACGCTAACGGAGGATGATACGACGGTGGACGGAAAAAACTTGGGATTCGCTGTCAATCAGGTTCAAGTTGTTGCCAATAGAGAGTTCATCGAATCAAACCCTGCCGCTGAGCGCTGGTTTGAGCAGGTTCTTATTCCGACTGAGGATATCATTGCGCAGAGTGAACTCCTCCAGCAGGGCGAGAATAAACCGACAGACATCCGCCGTCACGCCGAGGAATGGGTACAGAACAACCGCGAGCAGTTTGACGGCTGGCTGGAAGAGGCGAGAGCAGCGGCAAATTAAAACTCTATGCTAGGACCTCTTATATCGTTTGGTTCTGGAACTACAGAACAGACAGCTTTAGACATTCTTCTCGATCCGTTTCAGCTCTATACCCTTCCACTTGCTGACTGGATCAGCGCTGGCGTTGACCTTTTCGTAAATAACTTTCGCCCTTTGTTTCAAGCTATCCGCGTTCCCATTAATTATCTACTTGATGGGATCGAATCACTGCTAGTCGGAATTCCACCTTCGATTTTTCTGCTTGGCGTGGGCCTACTGGCCTGGAGAATAGCTGGGTGGGGAATTGCCATTTATAGTATCGCTACAATGACGCTGATTGGTTTTGTCGGTCTGTGGCAACCTGCAATGGTGACGCTTTCGCTTGTTCTAACAGCAGTAGCTTTTTGTATTACCATTGGGATTCCTATAGGCATCTTCTGCGGAAGGAGCGATCGCTTAGAAGCTCTCGTTCAACCCATCCTTGATACGATGCAAACCCTACCTCGCTTTGTCTACCTGGTTCCCGTGGTCATGCTGTTTGGGATTGGTGAGGTGCCCGGATTTATTGCCACCGTCATCGTGGCGCTTCCTCCTCTAATTCGATTGACCAATCTTGGTCTACGGCAGGTCGCTCCGGGTGTAGGAGAAGCCGCAACCGCGCTAGGACTCACCTCGCTGCAGACCCTTTGGCTGGTTCACATTCCGCTAGCCATGCCTTCTATTTTGGCTGGCATCAATCAAACTATCGTGTTTGCGCTAGCCATGTCGGTGGTCGTCGCTCTAATTGCTGTACCCGGCCTGGGGCTAATCATTCTAGAGGGAGTCGGTCGCTTAGATGTTGGGACTGCTGCGGTAGGCGGGATAGCGATCGCGTTGCTGGCAGTTATGCTCGATCGTATTACCCAGTCTCTAGGAAAGGGGGTAGTCCATAGAAAGGAAAAGGGGTAGTCCACAGAGTAAACGCATACTCCAAGATTTTCGCAATAAGAATGATTTTAGGCTGACTTATTGCGAAAAATAGAGCTGATGTGCAGATTTCTGATCGTTGAAATCCTCATTCTCTCGTGTTGTTATATCTGAAAAATGGGTATTTTACAAAAGCAACTCTAGATTTACAGATTTCATACAACCAAAGTGAACAAAGAGGGATGCAACGCGCCATTATTTATGTTGCACTACTCAGATAGTTTATATCTAAAAGAGACTACACAAGATAAGTTAATCAACCTCTAGGGCTCATTCTCTGAAAGGCTTGCATAAGTTGTTTAAATTTTTTATCTCAAAATTTATTTTACCTTTTTTATGCCCTCAAATGAAATTAAAAATGTTTGACTTTATTTTTTCGACCTGTGCATGATGAATAGAAAATCAATACTTTGGGGCGGCGAAATTGTTTAACTTTTTTATGCACCCCCAGCTGATTAATTTTAGGATTTGGTGCAGTCGCACCCTTCATCACCAATCGCACCCTTCACCATCCAGCAAAGCCAATAGGCTCGCTACATCGACATGCAACTCAGGCAACGGATAATTCTGTAAAAATTCTAGCGCCGAGAGTTGATTGTCGTCCTGGAGAGATTGAATGATGGCAGCGCGGAGAGCCGTGGCACTGGCGGTGCGGGAGGGAGTCTGGAAGATTTGCCCGGTGGCGTTGAGGAGGCTATTGCCCATGGCGGAGTTGAGCAGGCGATCGCCCCATCCCAAATCAATGGCGACCGATTGCGTGAGTCCTTGCAACAAAACCTCCGACTCGATTCCGGCTAGTTCAAGATAAAGCTCCCAGTTGGATGGCATCTCTCCGGTGAGGGCGAAGGTTTCCAGGTCAGCCAGAGCAACGGTGGGGCGCAGAGGGCCATAGGCAATGACCAGAGATTTGGCAGCATCGGAGCGGCGGAGAGTCGTTGCGGGTTGGGAGGGAGCGGGGTCTGCCTGAAGAAGCGCAACCAGCGGATTGCCAGAGACTCCGGAGGATTCGGGAAGATGCAGGGTCAGGCCATCAAGGGTCAGGCTGCCCGACTGATAGGCGATCGCCAGATCCATATCATCCAGGGGCATGGCACTGAGGCAGGCGTTGTCGATGCCAAGGGTTCCCGTCAGGTGAGGAGTGGGCTGGTGACTAGAAAAGTGGGCGATCGCATCCAAATCGCCACTGACGCTGAGGGGAAACCCCAGCAAGGTTGCTAGTTGAGCAAGGGGGAGGTCGTGGGCTTGCAGTGCGCCTGTCCATTCTCCAGTGGTGGCACGGGAAGCATTCAGGTGAGTGTTGAAATGGTGGCGATCGCCGGCTTCCGATTCCACCATCAACCCTGCCAGGTCAAGGTTGCCCAAGGTAAAGGCTTGGTTCTGAAGTTGGGCATTTTGCAGATTGATGGCCTGCAGGCCCAATGGCCCGATTCCCCAATCTTGTCCCTGCAAATCCAGGCGCAACCTGGGGGAGCGATCGCCCCTTACTTGAAGTCGAAGGGTGCTGGTAAAGGCACCTCTGAGGTCAGGCAGGTCGAAGGGGATTGTCCCCGTTACGTCTCCATTCGTTTCCCTTGCATTGAATGCCGCCAAAATTGGGATGTTTTCCGGGAAGGGACGCTCAGTTGGTTGCAGGTTTAGGTTTTGTACCAACGTCGCCAGATCTTGTAGGTCGCCCTGTTGAACCTCCAGTTCAGCCGTGATATCGAGCCGGGCGGTGGTTTGGAGCTGGGCGTGGATTTGGGCGCGACTGTTGCCAAAGTGCAGGGTACTGTCGGTTAACGAAAGCTGATTGTTGGCGTAGGTGAGATGTCCGGTGAGAGCGTCGGTTTGATGTCGGGCAAGGGGGAGGGATGTGGGGTGGAAACGGGGTTGGGCGATCGCAAACGCTGCCACCAGTCGAGGCGCACCGGGTTCTGCTGTATGCAGGGTTAGATCCGCGGAAAGCTGCCCCGAAAGGTGCGCCATTTCAGCAGGAAGTACCGCAGACGCAACGGGCATAATCCGCTCTAGAGATAAATTTTGGAGGGTAGCGTGCCACTGCTGGGGATGTCGTTGGTGAACCGCAATGCTTTCCTGGTCGAGGTGGAGTTGGAGGGCGATGGGTTGCCAAGATGGGGCAAAGGTGAGGGCGATCGCATCCTCACCACCCGCCAGTTGCACTTGTCCACCCCGGTTTGCGGCCACATTTATCCGACCGTTCAGCACCGGGTTCAGTGTGAAGTCGTTGAGGGCACCGTCTCGGAGTTGGAGATCGCCTTGAAGCTGGGGGGCTGTGGGTGTCCCGCTGAGGATGCCCTGAAAGTGGGTGCGTCCAGCAACTTCCACAGCTCCGGGCAATGGCAACGGTGCTGTTGCCAGATCGTAATCTTGGAGCGCTATTTGTAGCTCCATCTCACCCAGTTGTGGCGCTTGCAGGTTCTGGAGATCCGTGGTGAGCCAGCCTGCCAGGTGGAGGCCGTCGGTGCGGAGGTGGTGGAGTTGGAGGCGGTTGTTGGCCCAATGGAAAGCCGCGTTGATGGGGCGATCGAACAGCTCAGCATTATCCTGGCGCAGATTGGCCAATTGCACATCCCCTTCTGCCTGAATGGATTCTGGGGACAGGGCTTGGAGGCATCCGGTTAGGGTAAGGTTGCTGGTTAAATTGCCATCCCAGGATGTTCGGCTATTCAAAACAGACGACGTTAGGGCCGATAAGGGCAGATTTTCGCTGCGGATTTGGGTTTGCCAAGAGCCCTCTGCTAGGTTGGCCTGAGCGGTGATTTGTCCGGTCTCTAAGGAAAGGATGGCGTTGCCCGTTGCGGTGATGGCCTCCAGGGTGGGTGCGTCCAGGTTTCCGGCAATTGCGAGGGTTCCGTTCAGACGACCGCCTAGGGGAAGGGCAATCGGGAGGGCGTCCAGGGGCATATTCTCCGTGTTGGCAATCATATTCCACTGCCCTTGTTCCAGCGTTCCGGCCACGGCCACAGGCTGATGGCCAACCCAGGCGATCGCCCGTTCCAGCCTCACCTGATCATCCCGCAAAGCTACTGTGCCCTCTGTCGGATAGAGCCCCTCCTGGCTTTCCCACTGGAAGGCGATTTGCGGTTGTTGATGAGCAATATTCACCCTGCCCGTCGCCTGGAATTCGCCCAGTGCATTCGTTGGCAAGTTTAGGCCGTACCGTTGGGCGATCGCATCTCCTGGTAATCCCTCAGCCTCCAGGGTGAGGGCTATTTCGTCGTTGTCGCCATCATCCAACTGAATGTCGGCCTGCACGATAACCTGTCCACCAACCTGGGGCATAACGGTCGTGTCATAGAGTTGGAGGCGATCGCTCTCGGTATCAAAGGAAAAGTCGGTTTGGGCAGAGGCAATGGTAAGGCGATCGAGGTGGATGGGGGCAGCGTTGGAGACGGTGCCCGAAAACACAGCGTAGTCGAGCGGCCCTGTGACCCGCAGATTGTTAGTGGTCAGCGCTCCCTCTGCCGCAAAGGGAAGGGTGAAATTGAAGGTTTGCATGAAGTCAGGCACGCTGACGGATGCCACCTGGGCATGCAGATCCAGCCCTTCCTTGAGATGAATGCGCCCCTGCACCTGAAACGGAATTTCACCGTAGCGAGTGGCTCCATTGGATAGCAAGATTTCCTGGTTGCGAATGCGAAACTCACCGCGGGTTGCCGTGAAGGGATTGGGTTCTCCGGTAACCCAGGCAGCGGCATCGTGGAGGGTGACATGCCCCTCAATGCCCGGTTCACTCTCTAGTGAATGATGCAAGTGGAGGCGACTGGTGAAGGCGCCATCAATCAGGCGCACGGATGAAGGAAGCGCTAGGTTGAGCGGCAGAGTGGAAAGGGTTTGGGTTTGCAGGTACAGATCTAGGGTGGGTGCCGCATCGGCAGAGAAATCGAGGGTGCCGTTGAGGGAAAACTGGCCGCCGTGGGTGGCGGTTCCGCTGGCGCGGAGGGCGATCGCCCCCAGATCATCGCCCAAGGTCACATCCGCACGGAGGGTCTCGAAATCAAAGCGAGTGGGCAAATTTACCACGGCTTTGTGGTGCAGCACACCTTCACCGTTGAGGGTTTCGGGTTTCGGTAGGAGGGCGATCGCCCCACCCCGAATTCGCAGGTGTCGCACGCTGATCCGCTCGTCGTCCTCCATCTGAATCTCGGTTTCCAGCCAATCGCCAGCCGCATTTTGATCCAACACCATCTGCGGATTCACCAACGTCACATCCAGCGCCACGGTTTGTGAACGCAGGGCAGAGAGGGGATTGAAGCGGATTTCTACGGCTTCGATAGTGAGGGTATCGGCATCGGTCGCCGTAGCGGGAATGGCGGAGATTCCCAGACGAATGTGTCGCCAGGATAGGGATTCCACCTCTCCCAAGAGCACCGGACGGTTGAAGCTCTCGCCCAAATCTTGGCTAATTTGGGGGAGCAGGGTCTGTTGCACATAGTCTTGCCCCCGCGATAGGCCCAGGGCTCCACCGACGCTACCGAGTAGTACCGTGAAGCCCCCCATCGTGATACCCGCCCACCTCCATTTTTTGGATTTCAGTCTGTTCTGGATTGGCGATCGCCTACGCATCCACTGCCGCATAAATCATGACCCTATTCAGGAATAAATAACGAAGAAAACAACCCTTGTAGAAAGCATTCGGCATCGTCAGAACGCATCTTTTCCGAAGGATCGCGAATCAATTAAAACCAGAATTAAAACCAGAAATTGATTTTTGAAAGCGCAGATAGGCCGCGCTTTCAAAAATCAGTGTTGGATTTTATTTGATTCAGAGTCCTAACCCAAACGAGGACGAACTAGATGCGTTACGCTATGACCAACACCTTCCACAGATAGGCTTTTTAATGGAAGGCAACGACCTCTTTTAGGCCGAACCAATTGTGTTTTTTGACGCCCCAGGCAAGGGTGGCAACGACCGTGACAAAGGTAAGGGCGATCGCTCCCGCCACCCAAAGATTCAGAGTCAGTGCCGCTCCCAGATGAGTCAGCATCAGGGTGCAGGGGATAATTCCCAACAACGCGGGTATCGAAAAGAGAGAAAAGGATAGCCCCGAAATACCGGCACCATAGCTGATTAATTCGTAGGGCATGATGGGAATCATGTGGGTTATCATGATGACCCAGCCCAGATAGGTTTCGCCACGATGGGTGGAAAAATAAACGGCTTTTCCAGTGAGGGCTTTGACAGCCGATCGCCCCAAGGTTCGTCCAATAAAGTAAGCAATGATGCTGCCCAAAAAGATGCCAATGACGCCATAAAGGGCCGCTAAATTTGGCCCCCAGATAGCCCCGGAGGCGATGGTAAACGGTGTGCTGGGAATCGGGCCAATGACAATCGCCGTTGCCAAAAACGTAATGAAGAAAACAACCCCGATCCAGCCCAACTCACTTAATTGCTGCATCCATTGTTGAGGTTCATCCCAGGGGATATTGGCTTGCGTAACGAGGTAGAAAGCGGCGATCGCACAGCCCAAAAACACTCCCAGCGCAATCCAGTGAGCCGCTTTGGGTCGAGCACGACGGGTTGCCAGGGGAATCCGTTCGGAAGGCGCCATGGGCGCAGGCGGCAATCGCCGAGACGCTTGGGAAACCCGTGCCGCATTTTGCTGCAATGTCCCTTGCCAAAACCGTTGCAAAACCTTAGTCAAAAAGAGTCGTAGACGTTTCACAGACACACCGTCTCCTCACCCGTCATGACTTCTTGTTCAATCGGCAAATCAGCCAACAGGGCACGATTTTCGCTGACCAACGGGAACTTGATTTGCGACTCCGTTGCACCCCGCTGAATCAACCGCTGCCGCACGGTTTCAAAGCTGCCGGGTGCCAAAATCCGCAATCGGGGCGGGGGCACCTGATCCCGTCGCTTGAAGGCATAGGAGGTATGAATTTCTTTCAACCTGTCGTCAAATTTCTGTAAAAACGCGGCTGAGTCGTCTAACTGAGACCCCGCTGCCAGTTCTACATTCACTTGATAATGGGCAGGGATTCTATCCTGGGATAGGGTAATGCAAAAATTCTCCAATGCGACATTAAATTCCCGTTGCAGGGTTTGCATCACCTGGCTGACATGATGCTCAGTCGTCTTCTCGGTGGTCGAAGAGAGGACACCACCGCGCCGATGGCGGAAGGCAAAGTGGGGCAGGTTGTGCGCAAATCCTTCCACTTCGACGACATCCCCCACGTCATAGCGATAGAAGCCGCTGTAGTTGGTCACGATAATCCGGTAGCGGCTACCGACCGCGACTTCAGATAGCAAAACGGTTTTGGGCGTCTCCACATCCCACTGGTCTTCGGGAATGAACTCAATGAAACTACTTTCAAACGCGGGAAATACACTGTCGGTGCCAAAGTCCCGGTGAATCCCGAATGTTGCTTCAGCACAGGTGTAAGTGCCGCCAAAAACCGGCGTATCGCCGTAGTAGTCAGGAAAACGCTCCAGGTAAAAGTTCGACGTGCCGCCCCGTGCTGTGACGATGAAGGAGAGGTTCCAGATAGATTTCGGCGTCAGGCATCCGTCGCGGTCGTAGATGGCGCGGAGTTCGGCCGCGCGATCGCCATCGGCCACCCACTGCCGCTCTAGGGCTTGTCGTAATTCTGGAGAAAGCACTAGCCAGTCCGGCAATGTGCCGGTTTCCAGATCATGAATCAGTGCTTCGGAAAACTGCTCCAGATAATCAGCCAGTTGCAGCGCCAGTACGGGGAAGGTTGCCCCCAGCATGCGCAGATGGCGATCGCGCAACGCAAACAGCAAACACACATAATGCCGGGAGCGGCTATCTGCAATTTGCAACACTTCGAAGGGATAGGCGAAAATCAGCCGCGACAGCCAACTGGTGAGCCGCAAATCGCTGGTGCTGATGGGGCCATAGGCAATGCCGCTGGGAGTCTTGCCATATTCTTTGGAAGGACTGGTAAACAGCATTTTACCCAAGGGCAATCCACGCTGCTGTGCCGCCTCAATCACAAACCCCATCGACACCTGATTGGCTCGGGATACCGCTTTGCGCGATCGCCGCGTCACAGGCACCAGCTTCTTCGCGCTCGTGGAACCGCTCGTCATGTTGAAGAAGATCAGCGGATCCGGTGTCAAGATATTCGTTTCGCCGTCTGCCATCCGATCAATGTAGGGCTTGAAGAAACTGTAAGGCTGTACCGGAACCTGCTCCCGAAAGGCATCCACCGACCGGATTTCTGCCAAGTTATAACGCTGCCCCAGTTCGGTTTGGGCATGGAACTGGAGGATCGATTGCAAAAACGCCCACTGCACCGCCTCCACCCGATGCGCCCGCCGCAAAAAAGCCGCCTTCGCTCGTCGCGCCGGGATTGCCATCAAGGGAAAAACAGGATTGGTCATTCACAGATCTCCATATAAATACGAACGTTCGTTCACTGAAAGACAGTTGACTAATAGCCCTAAGTCGGACTGACGCGCAGACGCGCATCAGCAGGATGCGCCTTGCCCTCCTGACCCAACGTTTGGAGGTGTCGCAGAATCGGCGTCAGTCCTGATGAAACTATCGGGGGTCTCGCTAAACACAGGAAAATCGTCGCAAACCTATATCAAGAGCACGAAAACTGTTCTCTTAAAGGAATGCGCTGTGCCAAAAGTTAGATGTTCTGCCCCAGGGCTGTATGGAGGAAGTTGAGCGATCGCCCCGGAGTAGAGGGGATTTCTGGGACGCTTAACCCTGGACGTAGAAAATGAGGCCGAGGTTCCCTGAGTGGAGAAATTTCCTGGAAGGCGGAGTATAGCAACGCTTAGGGTTAGGCAACAGGCTCACTAAACAAAATATCTAGCTAAATGCCCCAACCTATTCCATTTGCTCATGGACTCCAACTCTGAACCCCATCAGAGGTGAATGAACGTTCGTTTTTTTCAATATCGATTGTTATCGATACTGGCTCAGACCTGTGCGCAATATGTGACAGTTTATGGTTACAGCGCTACAGGCTCAGGACCTGATGATATAAGCATGCTGGGTGTTCGTATTCACTCAACTACAATCTACGCCTCAAGTCTGAAGAAGAAGAAGAAGAAGAAGAGAGGTCATCCGAATCTCCCGATACAGCCACCGACACCACAAATACCATCCGTGCATTGCTGATTGAGGGGATGATTTTTTCTGAGAGGGGGCGCACCGCGCCTCCTCTCAGAAAAAATCATCCTTGGATTCTGCACCCCCAGCATCCGAGCCAATAGCGCAAGGTTTAGCCATTAACTTAAATTTTCGGTGAGATTTTTTAGTCAATTTGGCGATTTAATAGATTTAATAATAGGGTTGGTCAAGGTTGTTTTCATACTTATCTTCCAACAAGCTTTTCGTTCAACAAGCTTTTCCCCATATGATGCGTAAACGACTTAGACAATTGACTCCCTATACGGTTCTACGCACCTTTGCTCTAGCGATTGGAACGCTCCTACTGGTCTTGATTAACTATGTTAATGCCGCTGAAACAGTGCAGCTTCAGTATCAAGATCAACGACTAGACGTTAGTTTTTCCGATTTTCAATCGTTTGCAGAAGGGAGAAGCCCTAGTGCCGAAATTCAGGCATTTCTGACCGATGCCGAGCAAGAACCAGCATCTATCCAGACGCTAGTAACCCAACGTATTCGGTATGGGCAAAATGGCTTAATTCCTAACGAATTTGCGCTAATTCGAGCCAGTCGAGCTTTGGGTGATCCGCGCCGTAGAGAAAGTAAACTGACGGATCTACAAACAGCTTACGAGGCCGCTAGAAGCCGAGAGGGTGACTTCTCAGTTCTGGAAATACTCGAAAACTATCCAGGGTCAACCGTGCGGCTGTCGATTGATCAACTTCAGCCAACGATGAGGGAGTTGGATTTACTGCTCAATCGCATTACCCAGGTTTTAGACATCGTTGACAGGGCAGCTCCAGAACTCTTGTGTGATCTCGAATCAGAAGCCGTTGCGGCCATGCCTATCGAGTCTTCTAAAACAACCGAGCCGCCCAGCGCCAATCATGTCATGCCCAAAGCAACAATGGCTCAGTTAGCTGGGGGTTACACGGCGAGTTTAGCCATGGCATCGCTGATCACAGATAAAGCCATCACCTCTCCAGTTACTCCATCCCAAACGGGTAGCCTGTCGGCCTCTCCAAAGACCAACTCCATGGGTGACCAAAATTTGGTTGTCCGGTTTGGGCCACTCGAAACCTCCATCTCGCTGGAAGAACTGACGCAATTTGCCGACGGTGAAGATTTACCAGGGGCATGGGGTTCCTATTTGGGTATTGCTGGAATTAAGCCAGAGGACTTTCGATTGGCATTGACCCAAGAACTTAAGGTTGATGCGTTGTTTCTGGATGATTTCTTGAACTCGTTGCTGGGAGAATATGCCCTGTATCAGGCGGGGCAATTGGTTAGCACCCGAACGGGAAGAAGCAATATTCAAGCACTCCGCTCTGCTGTCATGCTTTCAGCGCTAGATGACGATCGCCTGACTGCACTGGAGTTTTTGAGTCATTACCCCATTTCAAGAATTTATTTGGATGGGGTCAAGCTTAGCCGTCTGGGAAGCAGTATTGGAAACCTGGGTGCGATCGCCCAAAACGAGAGAGTAGACGCTTCTGACCCAATTACGCTTGAAGATTGGTTTGTCGCATTACAGGTCGCCATCGCAGAACAAGGAGGCACCTGCAATGGAACGAGAAGCCCGAAGGATTTCACGATATTGAATCAGCTGCAAATTTCGAGCGATCGCCGCGCTGAGTTTTTGCCGCCAAACTGGCAGCCCGTCCCTGCCCACCGAGAAGACCGAGGCAATATCCAGGTTGTTTGGCTGCAGGGAACCCCCTACGAAATGGGCTATCAGCATGGGCAATACCTGCGTGATGAAATCGCATCCATTGGTTCTGACACCATTTCATTGTTGAGATTTGCCGGGCGTGGGTTGGGTTTGGGGCGTTTAGCCCGAGCGCGTACCTATCCTGACATCACCGAAGAATGCCGAGGCTTAGCCGATGCGACCCAAGATATTGGGATTACCCTTGATTCCTGCCTAGTCATGGCATTTGGTGATGTGTATCAAGACTTTTTTGGACAAACCTTACCCCAGGAATTGTTTTGGGAAGGCTGTAGCCAGTTTGTCGCGGCCAACGAAGCCAGTCGTGATGGCTACTTGTATCACGGCAGCACCGTGGATCATGGCACGCCGACGGACTACATGATCAACAATCCCGTCGTCTTTGTGCGTCAGCCGAACAATGGCCTGCCCCATGTGTTTATCACTTACCCAGGGGTCACTTGGCCCAACTCTGGGTTGAATGTGGCGGGCATTTCGATGGGATTGGATACGGCCTTTTCCAAGGGCTATGACTCGCTATCCTTTACCGGAACCAGCAATGTGCAACTGATGGCCCAGGTGCTCCAGGGGGCGACTAGCTTTGAGGAAGCTGTAGAGTATTTTGCATCCGAGCCGAGAGTCCGCCCAAACATCGTCATGATGACGGATGGAAAGTCGCGGCAGGCTGGAGTGCTTGAGTTTACAGGACAAGATTTTTTCGTGCGCCCCCTCCAGGCCAACGGGGTGTTGTATGCTACCAATCACTTTGTCGCTGAGGAGATGTATGACGAACAGGCTCCCCCCAATGCCTCCAGCCTGTCTCGCCTAAAGCGGTATACGCAACTGATGGAACCCGATGGCGTCGCGTCTTTCTATGGCAAGGTGGATCCCGAGGTGATGACAAAGATTTTGCGCGATCGCGTCAACCCTGACACCCTCAAATCTAGCCCGCTCAGTGTTTTCGATGACGATGCCAGCCCGGGTGGAAATGGGGCTCAACGACAGGCAACATTTGATCCCCAACGGTTGAATTTCTGGATCGCAGCCGGCCCACCACCTGTTCCTGAAAACCCATTTGTTTGCTTCTCGCTGGAGGAACTATTGGATTTCCCTGATGCGACGCCTTGCGACGCCCCTGAGATTCCCTAACTACAAGGTTTTCACAACCTATTGTCAGCGAAGAATCAGTTAATTTCTTGCCTCTCATCTATGGCGGTTTACAACCGCACTAAGCGCAGAAACAGTTGAGTGGGGCAGGCGCGCGCCCCACTCGGTACTTAAACAACGCGCCCAGCGCTATCCTCGTGCCTTGCTAACCAACTTATCCAAGCCACCCAAAACATCAAAATGCTACTTTCCATAACTAGACCATTACAGTCGAGGGCGCGATCGCCCTGCTAGATGCCAAAGTGCCTGTGGTGGCGATCGCCGTTCCCGGCTTGGTCCACGAAAAGGTGCTTTCTAACTCCCAAGAGGCCAAAGCCCGAGATGCCCAGCTCATCGGCGTCACCGCCATGAACGATGAGCACGCCGCTGAGGTCTTCGATGACCAGCTCCCCATCCCCACCGTAGACGAGTTGCTGTCACCTCTACTCACGGTCATTCCCCTCCAATTCCTCGCGTACCACATCGCCGCCCGTCGTGGTCTGGATGTGGATCAGCCTCGGAACTTGGCAAAGTCCGTCACCGTTAAGTAAGGGCATAAGACAATACAATACTCCCATAAGATAAAATCAGTTTGATCTGTCAAGACTGACTCGATTTGCTGTGCTTTTGGGTTGCGGCCATGGCCGAGTAAGGTCTTGAGATCTAACCAGTTTCAACCTGCTCCCTGTACCGAAGCCCTTGCTATGCCCCCCCTTACTCATCGGGTATCGTCGCTGCGCCCGCTGTTCCCGATTCTGATGGCTGGCGCGATCGCTGGCATCATCTGCATCACAGATGCACTATCTTTATCGGCGCTGTTGTTTTCCGGTATCCTTGCCCCCTATGTAGGCCTTGCCTCTACCCTGGCACTCCTCACTACCCTCATCGGCGGTATTATTGTTTCCCTATGGAGTTCTCGCCCTGGCTCCATCCTGACAGTTCAGGATGTGCCCACGGTGATGCTGACGCTGACGATTGGGACGAGTCTCAAAAGACTTTACGTAGAAACGAATGCTGCGCCGGAACTATTGATGGTGCTGACAACAACGATCGCCATGATCGCCCTCTGCACCCTGCTTAATGGGGGAATGCTCTATGCCCTGGGTCATTTCAAGCTGGGCAACCTGATGCGATACATCCCCTATCCCGTCATCATCAGCATTGCGCCAACACAGAGTAGCCAGCCTGTTCCTGCCAGAAATCCACCGACGACG
>JBCBSL010000105.1:0-15191 GCA_039819145.1 Cyanobacteria bacterium J06638_22 | reverse complement strand
TATGGAACTGGAAGCAGGAACATACTACTGGTGCAGTTGCGGCCAGTTCCATAACAGCGGGCTTTTTGTCGAAAATAACGGGCTCAGACATGTTAGTTCTCCTGTTTGTATTCTTCTCAGATCGGTTCTCGGATGGACGGAGAATTCATTGCAAATCAGGGGCACAGCATTGAACTGATACCCCAAAACAGCTCCGTATGAGCTGGGTTGAATTGCATGAAATCTCGTGGCGCAAGGGACGCTGCTTTGGCTAACAGAAATGGCTTAATTTCCCTTGCAGGTTGTGTTCTGGTATCGAATAAGCAGTTGTGAATTTCTCTGCTCAACCCGATGTTTTAAGTTTATAGTGAGTGCATAGGAAAAGGGAAGTATGCACCTTTAAGTAAGGTACTACCCAAAAAGAAACTATTGGGAAAATCAGGGGTTTCAAAGATTTTGGTGAACTATAGAGGCGCAGAGAACACAGAGAAAAGGGGATGACAAGTAGCTAGTCATATTCAAACGTTATCGCTTGCCACGTTATCTATCTGGTTCTATCTGCGTCCATCCGCGTTCATCTGCGTTCCACATTGGCTCATTCCAGGTTCTATCTATGCTCACTCCAAACCTATCTGAAGCGGATGCCGAAAGCTTCCTAGACACCACGAGCGATCGCCTCACCTGCGCTGTCGAAACCACCCTCGATATCATTGGCGGGCGTTGGAAAGTGCTCATTCTGCATGAGCTATTCCAGGGCGTGCGGCGGTTCAACGAATTGCATCGCGCACTCAACGGCGTGACCCAGAAGATGCTGACCCAACAGCTCCGAGAACTAGAAGACGCGGGCATTGTTCACCGCGAAGTCTATCCCCAAGTGCCGCCCAAGGTCGAGTATTCCCTGACCGCATTAGGGCGGACGTTGGAACCCATCCTCGATGCGATGCATAACTGGGGAAACCAGTACAACCAAAGCAGACTGGAAGCCCCGGAGAAAGCTTGATGCCCTCTGGTTCGCCACCGTTGACTCTGCTCACCGATTTTGGGTTGCAAGATGCCTATGTCGGGGTGATGAAAGGCGTCATTGCAGCAATTAACCCCGAAGCCAATGTGGTCGATTTAACGCACCAGATTCCGCCCCAGGATATCGCCGCCGCGCGCTTCAACTTGCTCAATTCCTTACCCTACTTCCCCCAGGACACGGTTCATGTAGTGGTGGTCGATCCTGGTGTCGGAGGAAGTCGACGGGCGATCGCTCTGCAAACGCCACGCCACTTTTTTGTTGGCCCCGACAACGGCGTCTTCAGCGGCGTTGTGGCTCAGGAACCCGTGCTAGCTGCTATCGAACTGACAAACCCAAACTACTGGCGCACCCCAGAACCCAGCACCACCTTTCACGGGCGCGACATCTTCGCGGCTGTGGGAGCTCATCTGACCCTGGGCGTTGCGCTGGAAGATTTGGGAACGGCGATCGCCTCCGACTCTCTGGTGCAACTGCCGCTACCCCCCTGCCAATCTAAAGACAAAATGCTCAAAGGCTGCATCCAATACATCGACCACTTCGGCAACCTGATTACCAATATCCCGGCAGAGATCCTTCCAGCAACCTGGCACCTCACCATTGGTGACGTTACCTTGCCCGGGCAAACAACCTATACCGCTGTGCCATCCGGTGATCTAGTGGCGCTGATTGGCAGTCACGGCTGGGTTGAGGTCGCAGTGAATGAGGGAAATGCGGGCGATCGCCTCCAAGCCAAGCTCGGCGATGCCGTTCAGGTTCAGCTCCCGTAGGGATACGACTGTATTGAGCCTGCCAGACGAGAAACTCTTGTCTCAAGGCTTGCCAAACAGCGTTTATCGATAGACCCCAATCGATTGCACCTGCAAACGAAACGCGCCCGGCTTGAAATGGGGATTCAAATCTCTATCGTATTCAAACTTGCTCAACATCAACTGCAAGGCATAAACATGTGCCGTGTTCAGCGGCTGATCCTCAACTGTCCTCGCACGAAAGACCGCACGAAAGGCTGAAAAAGGAAGCCGAACGGTAATCCATTCATCCGCGCTGGTGTCAAACGACTGGGCGTGAGCGACCCCATCCCAACGGGTTTCGCTGCGTAGGAAAAATTTGTAGCGATTGCCATCGCCCTGCACACGCAGCTCCACACCCGCCCATTCGGATACGTCGAGGGGTGGCTCAAAGTTGCGCGTCCGAATGGATGTAAATCCGCCAGAGTTTGCCGTTGAGAGATTGCCCTCAAAGCACAAACTGCCCTCTTTTTGCTGAACCTGGCTCTCGCTCACACCGCCCATCACCACGTCATCCAGGCTTCCCCAGATACCTTCGACCGGAGTGTCTGGTTGAGTGTAGTCAAATAGCACTTTTACCATCTCATCATTAGAGGACTGAATCACAGGAGGGCTAGAGGGCTTGGCGTTTGCCCCAGAATGTCCCATCACATCTCGCAAAAATGGTAGGCGACTAATAAAGGGAACCGCCTCGAAAAAGCACAGGGTTTGCAGAAGCCGCCGAATGTTCCAAAACTGAAAGTTTGTGTAAGCCATAGATTAGGTGCGGCATATGCGTGCGATCGCTGTACTTTTAGTCTATTACTCCCCGACAGCACCCTGAAAAAGACGGAGAGGTTTTGAACCCTCTCCGTCTTGCAATGTAATCTCTTGATTTGCATTTCGATGGCTTGTAGCCATCCATAGCCGAAATGGTTTCGGACGTTTATATCTGGGGGCTCACAGGCATCACTCTGCCGTCGCCACCACTTCTTCTGTTGCTTCGACGCTATCATCGACTGCCGATACTGGCTCATCCTCCTCTACCACCATTTCTGACGGTTGATGTGCCTGCGTCATCTTCTCGCGATACAGTGCAGCCATTTCCTCTGCCTTGTCGTAGACAATCTCTGGATTCTTCACCATGTCGCCCGGTTCAGGTTCCAGTTGCTTGGTGGAGAGAGAGATCCGACCGCGATCGGCATCCAGGTCGATGATCATCACCTTCACTTCGTCGTTCACATTGAAGACGCTGTGGGGTGTATCGATATGGTCGTGGGAGATTTCAGAAATGTGGAGCAAACCACTGACACCGCCGATATCGATGAAGGCACCATAGGGTTTGAGACCTCGTACCGTACCCACCACCACTTCGTACAGTTCGAGGCGGTTCATCTTGCGCTCGACCAGAGCACGACGGTGGCTGAGAACCAGACGGTTGCGATCTTCATCCACTTCCAAGAACTTGAGCGGTAGCTCTTCACCGACCAAATCTTCCTTGGGCTTGCGAGTACTGATATGAGAACCGGGGATAAAGCCGCGTAGACCCTCGATTCGCACCAGTGCACCACCTCTGTTGGTTGCAAATACGCTAGAGCGCACCGTTGCATCCTCAGCCTTGAGCTGACGTACCCGTTCCCATGCCCGCATATATTCAATCCGGCGAATGGAGAGCGTCAACTGCCCTTCTTCATTCTCATCGGAAAGAATATAAAATTCTCGCGTCTCGTTGGACTGTAATACCTCATCCGGTGTCTCAATCCGGTTGATAGACATTTCCTGGATGGGGATATAGGCGGCAGTCTTAGCACCAATGTCAATCAGTGCCCCTCTGGGTTCTAGGCTGAACACCGTCCCCGCGACAATATCTCCGGGGTTGAAGTGATAATCGTATTGATCGAGAAGGGCGGCAAAATCCTCGTGAGTAAAACCAATATCTATTGTTTGCTGATTGACCATGCTAATCGTGTCCCGGGGTTTGTCTCCGTAATTACTTAGGTTCTCCTGTCTATGCGCTGGCTAGACAACGTTTTAGTCACTCTACATGAGCTGTTACCCAAGCCTGGGCGACAGCAATCTAGATGCAAACTGACCCTAGAAGATACATCATAACTCAAATGGATCGCTTCTTTGCATCCGGTTTAAGAAGACGGACTGCTTATTAGCCGTTATATTCCGGACATGTTCCGGACATGCTCTGGAACATTTGGAAGATGCCCTCTTCGTTCATCTGATTGACGCCTCTACCAGGAAACTAGCGCAGACCTTAAGGGGCATGAGCCAGCGGCTCAATCTTAAAGGTTAAGAAATGTTGTGCTTTGTAACGACAGATTTTTGTCTTTGAAAAGCTCTCCACGCCTATCGTGTTGCTGCGGATGAAGGCGACTCATGATTGCCATCTTCAATTAGGGCATTAGGAGGGCGAAACAGTGGCCGCCGAATGCCGTTCTCTTGGTTGTTTTGTAGATGGTTGAGCGCGTCTGCAAAGTCCCGAATTCCTTGAAATTGCTGATAGACCGAGGCAAAGCGAACATAGGCGACTTCACTGAGCTTCTGCAAACGCTTCAGCACCAATTCGCCAATCTCATTACTTTCGACTTCGCGCACCGATCGTTGCTGGAGTTCAGCTTCGATTTCATCCACAAGTGCTTCTAGCTGAGTATTGGAAACCCCGGTCTTTTCACAGGCTCGAATAATGCCGCGCAAAACTTTGGTGCGGTCAAAGGATTCGCGATCGCCATTGCGCTTGATTACGGAGATGGGCACAAACTCAATCCGTTCATAGGTCGTGAAGCGTCGCTGACAACTGAGGCATTCTCTCCGCCGTCGCACGCTTTGTCCACCCTCAGCAGATCGCGATTCTAGGACTCGGTTGTCAGGAAATTGGCAGAATGGGCAGCGCATGGGACTCAACCTCTAGAGTGAGCGAAGCAACCTCAATTGTCTGGATAGACCGCTGGAGTGCAGAGTGATGCCTACAAGATCCAAAAATAAATAATGTGATCTGAGAGCACAGTGGATGCGAACAGAAAGGGAGGGAGTGAATCTTAGACGATCCAATTAATGTCTGATGGTATCTCTACGCTAGCGAGATGTAGAAGAAACGTCTCGCTTATGTTCAGACGATCGCCCAACATTGCAGCGATCGCACCATATAAACAAAGAGCCAAAGACTTGACCTTTGGCTCTGTTATGGTACTGCAATTTTTTCAAATGGATACCGATTATTTTTCATCGTTCATCCGCTGCTTGGGGTTTTACCCACAACGCATCATTTGGTATCCAAGACTGCAAATATGCCGAACTCAAAACGGATGAAATTATTTCTGAATGCGGGGGGGTTCACGGAAGGCGATCGCGAAGAACAATACGCCCAGCGCTCCCGCCAAGAAGAGCACGTAAATTACACTTTCCATGGAATATCTCCTGTACTGCCGACCGTACTTCCCAGTTTAGGGAAAAAGGAAGGGAAACGGGAGTCGTCTCGACAACTTAACAAAAATGTTATGCAAAGAGAAGACTCCCACCATTTCCCACTGAATGCATCAACGAGGCCTATACAGGCTCGGTCCGACGCGTGGACTTGTCACCCACTTTCTGGAAGTAACCCCATTCCACCTGCTCTTCGGCGAGGTCGGGGTCGATTCCAGCGAACACATCCCGGAACAGGGTACGAGAACCATGCCAGATGTGGCCGAAGAAGAACAGCAACGCGAAAACGGCATGACCAAAGGTAAACCATCCGCGTGGGCTGGTACGGAATACACCGTCTGCCTCGATAGACTCGCGGTCGAACGAGAAGACTTCACCCAGTTGGGCTTTCCGTGCGTACTGCTTCACAAGGGCTGGATCCGTGAAGGTCTGGCCGTTGAGCGCACCACCGTAGAAAGAGGCTGTCACACCAACTTGCTCAAAGCTGTAGCGTGATTCTGCCCGACGGAACGGAATGTCCGCACGAATCACACCATCTGCATCCGTCAGAACAACGGGGAAGTTCTCAAAGAAGTTGGGGATACGACGCACCGTCAACACACGACCTTCGGCGTCCTTAAAGACGGGGTGACCTAGCCAAGCTTCCGCCAGACCATCACCATTGTTCATCGCACCGGTACGGAACAAACCGCCCTTAGCCGGGTTGTTGCCCACATAGTCGTAGAAAGCCAACTTCTCAGGAATAGCCGAGTAAGCTTCTTCCAGAGAGGCTCCATCAGCCAGAGATGATTGAACCCGGCGATCGATTTCCTGCTGGAAGTAGTTGCTATCCCATTGGTAACGGGTTGGGCCAAACAGCTCGATTGGTGTGGTCGCACTGCCGTACCACATGGTTCCTGCAACCACAAAGGCCGCGAAGAACACTGCCGCAATACTGCTGGACAGTACGGTTTCGATGTTCCCCATCCGCAGGGCCTTGTAGAGGCGCTCGGGAGGGCGCACGGTCAGATGGAACAAGCCTGCAATGATACCGACGATACCGGCGGCAATGTGGTGAGCAACGACGCCCCCAGGGTTGAAGGGGTTAAAGCCTTCTGGCCCCCAGGCTGGAGCAACGGCTTGCATGCTCCCGGTTACGCCATAGGGGTCTGAAACCCACATCCCTGGACCAAAGAGTCCGGTTTGGTGGAACGCTCCGAAACCAAAGCAGAGGAGTCCAGAAAGGAACAAATGAATGCCAAACATCTTAGGTAAGTCCAGTGCAGGCTCACCCGTACGCGGATCTCTGAACAGTTCCAGATCCCAGTAAACCCAGTGCCAGCAGGCAGCTAGGAACAACAAACCAGACAGAATAATATGTGCGGCGGCGACGCCCTCAAATGACCAGAAGCCAGGATTAACGCCTGTTGCACCTGTAATGTCCCAGCCACCCCATGATCCCGTTACTCCCAGACGTGCCATGAACGGTAAAACGAACATGCCTTGACGCCACATGGGGTTTAACACCGGGTCGCTTGGATCAAACACAGCTAGCTCGTAAAGAGCCATAGAGCCTGCCCATCCTGCAACCAGAGCGGTGTGCATCAGGTGTACAGCAATCAGTCGTCCGGGATCGTTCAGTACGACTGTGTGTACGCGATACCACGGTAGTCCCATCGACTACGCTCCTCCTATTTATTCGATGATTTCAACGCTTTCTTGAGCCTTATTTATTTAAGCTGCCAGATACTAGTAAGACTACCAGAATCAGGCATCTGAAACGCGATCGCCCCATACCAATTCCCAACCACGGGTGTCCAGATTCCAAGGTTTGAAATTTGGAGCCGCAGCGTGAGCGATTGAACTACAGGTTGATGCTAGGTTGCAAAAATGAAAGTGTATGACAAAGTGTAACTAGCATTCATACGCAAATGCAAGGAGCGGTTATGTGAACCGTTTCCTGAGAAAATCGTTAGGTGTAAGCGATCGCCCTATGGTTCAGGTCTGGAATCGATTTCTGAACCCTCGACCGCACAAATAAAGTGAGTTCAGCAATACGTCGGCAGGTTTTTCAATGATTAAGTTTCTTAACGAAGATCGTGAGGTTGTAACAGCAGATGGAGCGAATCTGCGCCTGAAGGCCATTGAAAATGGCGTCGATATCTACAAGTTTGTCGGGAAGATGATGAACTGTGGGGGCTATGGGCAATGTGGTACCTGCATTGTTGAAATTGTGGAAGGGATGGAAAATCTATCGCCGTTAACAGCCGTCGAGAAGAAGAAACTGAAGAATAAGCCGGATAACTATCGGCTGGCCTGCCAAACACTGGTGAATGGCCCTGTTACGGTCAAAACAAAGCCGTAATGGTTTTCTAAGATCAAGCTGCAACTTACGGGTGATGACCCGAGAGCATCAATTTTGGGTTGGCGATTTCGGGGTGATTAAAGCGTACGCAACAGAATGTAGTTGCAACGGCACGGATTTCAAGGGCACGGATTCCATCCCGTTACTAATATCAAGTCCGGTTGCAGCGGGCGCAAACGATAGTTGGGTGCTTCAACCAGACTTGACATAAATTAGGTGAGCGGAAGCGAACTTACGTGGAAGCCATCTTCGGTGATATTCTTAGGCAGTAGGTCAATATCTCTGGACAAGCTGGGAGGCGATTTCACATGCCAGTCAACGATCTGGGGTTCGTAGCAAGCCTTTTGTTTGTGTTCGTTCCGGTTGTTTTCTTGCTCATTCTGTACATTCAAACAGCAAGCAAGCAAGGTGACAAATCTTAATAATTGCAAGGTGATTTTTCATTTATCGAGCCTGTTGGATCGAGGGGTGAATGAATCCTTTTCAAAGCCGCATAAATTCTTCATCGGTTCAGGTCGGGGTATTAACCTCGGCCTTTTTACATGATTTTGGGTTGGTTAGGACTTAGAGGTATTGGAGGGCTGGCTGTTGCGTTCCCAAAAGATGCGATCGCTATAACCCTGAATGCGGCGATCGCTGGTGGCTTGCTCTAGACGCTTTTCAGCCAAGCAAGCGTAGTATTCATCTAGCTCAATGCCGACAAACTGGCGATCGAGTTTTTTCGCAACCACAGAGGTCGTTCCTGATCCAAGAAAGGGATCGAGGACGACGGCTCCGGGGAACGTACTAGCGAGAATGAGCTTGGCAATCAACTTCTCTGGCTTCTGTGTCGGATGCTCGGTATTTTCGGGCATCGACCAGAAAGGAACGGTGATATCGGTCCATAGGTTTGAGGGGGCGGTGAGGCGAAATTTGCCTCGGGGAGTATGGTGCCAGTCTTTGGGATTGCCCTGATTGTCGGTGTAGGGAGCCGTGACCCGACGCATGACTCGCACGGCATCCGCATCGAAGTAGTAGTCAGCAGACTGCGTGCAAAACCAGATATCTTCGGCGGTATTTTTCCAATTTCTCCGGGCACCCCGGCCCTTTTCGCGCTCCCAGGTGATACGGCTGCGGATGGTGAAATGCTCAGCGGCAGCGGCATAGAGAGCCGGGGAGGATTGCCAATCGCCGCATAGGTAAATAGAGGCGTCGGGTTTGAGGGTATGACTCAGGGGCGTGAGCCAACTCAAGACCCAGTCCTGATACTGAGTGAGGGATTGCCGCCGGGTGAGGTGATGACGGAAGCGCTTAGTGAGGTTATAGGGCGGGTCGAGGATGAGCAAATCGACCCACTGGGACGGCAGACGGGGCAATGCCCCGAAGAGATCCTGGCAAATGGTGCGGTTGAGCAGCGCTGCCACCGATGCCGATTCATCGAGATGGAGCAGGCGTTGGCGATAGCGCGATCGCTCAGCATCCGTCAGCCGGAGGGTGCGATTGCGGGGCGCGGGGGACGATGAAGTCAAGGCTTACAGCAAAGGTCGAGTGGGCTGCTCAAACGATAGAGCAAGATGCCATGGATGCACGCTTTTTTATCTGAAGAGCCTACTCGAACCGCTGAGATTGGCCAGACCAGCGGCGCAAACGGTAGCGTCCGTTTTCTTGGGTGATGAATAGGGGGCGATCGCCGTTGGGCATCGTGGCGATCGCCAGAATGGGTGACCCGGCTTGGGCACCGATTTCGCTGTAAATGATGCGGCCTTCACTCGAAATAACCAGATTACCCTGAGGCGACGCATCACTGACAAAGGACATGTCCCGCGCGAGGGGAATAATGAATTCTGGGCGGTCGTCCCCCGTTAGCTCAATTTGTTGCACCGTCCAGTTTCCTAAACCATAGAACGGAGCTGTTCCCCACTCTTGCCAGTCCACGGTGAGCACGCCGACCTCTTGTAGCGTCTGCGGTAGGGTTTGCGCCACAGTTTCGGCCAGAGCGGGATCCTCGTTGGCGATCGCACTCAGGGAAAGGCTAGCGGGAGCCTGCCACTGGAGGGCAGAACGGCTGTGAGCGATGGGTGGAATGGTGCTTGGGGTTTCCGATGCATCCGTGCCAGCATCAACCTCAACGATCTCGCTATCAGGGGGAGGAGCGGATGTGCGTGCTGCCGAGACCAGGAGGTCGAGAGACCCATCAGTCCAGCGTAGTGCTTGCACGGTTGCCTGACGGCTCTGGCGTTGCCCGAAGGCATCCCAGGAGGAGAGGGTGACCTCGGGATGGCGGTCGAAGCCTAGTTGTCGCCACAGGTAGCGAGGGGTGGCTCCAACGCCGAGGAGGGTGGAGAAGGGCGATCGCTCCCAGGTTTCGCTCCCTTGCACAGCCTCAACGCGGATGCGATACCACTGGCTCGTGTCCTCCAGTGTTGGAGGGGAACCGTCCGCCTGCTGCCAGTCGGTTGCCGTTGGCGCTGTCAGCGGTGTGGCGCTGCCATAGAAGTTGACGGTTGGCCTGTTGCCTGCGGTACGCGACAGGAGGGCGTTGTCGAGCTGCTGCAGAATATCGCGCTGCTGACGGCTCAGGGAAACAGGCGTAAGGCTATCAGAATCTTGCAGTTGGGCGATCGCCGCATCCCGCCCTCGCCGTAGGTATTGCATCAGGCTGGCCCAGTTGCGGACGGCATTGCGGTCGGGGCTGACTCGTACCGCTGCCTCAACGCGTCGCCAGAGCGATCGCTGATCTTCCTGCAATACTTGAGAAACAGAGTTTTCGTCCTGCAGCTCGGCCATCAAGAAAGCCCAGCTATTTTCCCATTGCCCGTCCATCAGCATGGCGACGAGGGCTTGTCCAGCGTTAGCCCAGTCGCGTCCGGCATTGCGCTGGGTCACCTCAGCATGCAGCCTGACTAGATCCAGTTGAGCCTGGGCATAGGCAGGCCACTCATCGCTATAGCGCTGCTTGAGGGATGTCAGTATCGCTTGAGCCGGCGACCACAAACCATGCTGGGCCAACAGCAACGCATCTTCGTAGGTGCGATTGTCCAATGGCACTTGCTGTAGAGAAATGGCTTCGAGATCCAGCGCTCGGCGGGGCGAAGGGGCTTTGAGGAAGTACACCAGGTAGCGGGGTTCCAACCCAACCGTTTGGTCGATAACCAATTCAGGGGTTTCGTTGCCCGTAATCGATGTCCAGCGGGGGCGCTCTCCGGTCGGGCTGGTCCAGGGTTCATCTAGCCCTAGGCGTTGTCGCCGGAAGTCGTACCAGCCAATATGCCCGAACTGGAAGCGATCGCGCCCCACCCGGTGTTCACCCCTCACCAAAAACCAAATGCCATCCGCTGAGGGTTGCACGGCAAAGCGCTCGACCTTATGCAAGGGCAGAGCGCGAGACGACCCTGGCCCTAGCGATGTCACCTGCACCAACGGAGCTGTCACAAAAAACTCATCAGGGCCTTCAATGGCAATGCGATCGCCCAACTGGTAATGAGGTTCCCGCCAGGATTCTTCGACGGCATGGTAAACGTGCAATTCCACAATCCGCCCACAGCGATCGCCGCTGCACCCTTGGGGAGACGCCATCACCGGAATCATCAGGGTCGAACGGTTGGCGGGTTGTCCGTGGGGATGGAGGTTGATCGGGTCGCCAAACTGTAAGCCCGACTCCTGGGCGATCGCTGCTAACTCCTCCAAGGGCTTGGGCGCATCGCGGGCATGCAAGTCTGCTTCCCGTCCCCATTCTGGGAAGATCCAACTGAGCCACCCCACCGACCCCGGATTAATCACCAACTGCAGCGCGATCCAGGTGCCTGCCAAAACTCCACTGCACAGGCTAAACCAGAGCGCACTCATACACAGGTCATAGAAAACCTTGCGTCGCTTGGACGTCTGTTCTGGGGCAACCAAAAACCGTACCCCACCCCCATCGTTGACGGAGCCTTCGGCTTCGCTGGGTAGAGCTTCCTCTTCCCAGTAGGACGTTGGCTGTTTCTGTGGCGAGACCCAGATATTGACTTTGGGACGGGCGTCTTTGGTATCGGCGGAACTGGCTTCTGTGGCGATCGCCTTGTCTCCCTTGTCCTTCTGCTTGTGATCCTTCACCCACAGCTTGACCCGCACGTTAGACGCGCGAGATTTGGGGGATGAAGTTGGCGATGAAGAGGGCGATCGCCGTCGGGCTTTCCGCATAGGGCATCATTGCCAAAACAGGTTCACACAAGCAGACACAACCCGCCTGGTTAGCGTTTAGATAAGTTTGCTACACATTCTAAACGCAGACTCCCAGTTTCTGACCTCTTGCGTAGGGAAGAGCACTGACAGAGCAAGAGCAGAGGTAGAACGCCCTAGGGACAGCCTCGACGCAGCAAAATCTGTTGGTAACGATTAGCAAACGCAGACATGCCCATTCCGCCAAAATACTGGCACATCGCCAATGAATTTGACAATGAACCCAACGTTTGACGATGAACGTGGCTTTTGATAAAAGGCATAGCCACGTCAGGCTATTAACCAGCCATGACGGCTGAGCGCTCGGACGTCGCCTCGAGAATGTCTTGTTGTGGCCAGACTTTCCCGTCCTGCGCCATCTGCTCGATCAGGCTGGCAAGCCGGAGTGCCTTCAAGGCTTGCTCACCCCCAACCGAAGGAGGTTCACCGCCCCGCACGCAACTAACAAAGTGCTCTAACTCAGCATGCAGCGGCTCAATGTTGCTGGTATGCACCTTCTCAATCAAACCATCCTGGCGATAGAGCACCTGTCCATAATCGGCAAGGCAGTTGGCGGTGGTTTGCCGATGGATCAAAATCTCATTGTTCAAAAAGTCGGCTTCGGTGAGGGAGTGCCGACAATGGGCGGCAATCCGGCGAATCTTGCGATGGGTGACTTTGCTGGCGGTCAGGGTTGCAACGACGCCATTGGCGAAACCCAAATGAGCGGTCACGTAATCCAGATGCCCCGAGTCGCTTGCACGATTGCCTGCTGCCGTTAGCTGCACCACCGGCGCACCCACCACTTCCAACATCAAGTCAATGTCGTGAATCATCAGATCCAGCACCACAGAGACGTCGTTGGCTCGGTGGGAATAGGGACTCATGCGATGGGCTTCGAGTGCCAGGATCTCTTCGGTTTTGAGAACCTTACTCAGTTCCTGAAAGGCTGGATTGAACCGTTCAATATGCCCCACTTGCAAAATGCAGCTGGTCTCTGCCGCCGCATTCACGAGAGACTCGGCCTCCGCAATGCTGGCAGCGATGGGCTTCTCGATCAGGACATGCACGCCCATCTGGAGGCAGGTCATCCCCACTTCATGATGCAGAAGCGTTGGGACGGCAATGCAAACGGCATCCACATGCCGGAGTAGGTCTGGATATTGCTCAAAGAATCGAACCTGATACTTGCCAGCCGTATCGAGCCCACGCTCAATATTGACGTCAGAGATGCCGACGAGTTCTACATCCTTCAGCAAGCTGAGCACTCGCGTATGGTGCTGCCCCATGTTGCCAACGCCAATGACGCCAACTCGGATTGGCTCTTTCTGAGAACGTTGAGGTGTTGCGCTTCTGGTATTAGATCTATCCTGCACGCCTGTTCTACTCCTACGCCACGTTGTTTTTTTGAAAGGGATACTGTTTTACAAGGGATACTAAAAACGGATCGGGGAAAGGTAAGCTTGCGCCTGGATTGGATGGGTTCCTGGTTACGTGCAACAGTTTATGGCTTGAATAATCATCGTCAGCCTTGCCGTTAACTCCTGTGATGGTTAGCTAATATATTGCGTCTCTAGTTCACTTTAGGGATAAATCGACACCGTTGCGGTAGGAAAATACAGGAAAACCGATAGAAACTCCACAAAAAAGGGCTGTGTTTGCAGATGGGTTAGCAAAGATAGTTTAGAGAGGGCGGTTAGACCCTTTTCTTCTACGACGATAAAGAGATAGCGCCAGTTCCATTCCATCACAACGGCGGGTGGCAGACGGTATTCCAGACAAAGCCCCGAGCCATGCGCGGAAGTTGGTTCCTGTTATTACAAAATTGCTACAAAGCAACTGGGCATCCGAAAAGAAATTTACGATGAACTTAGGACTAGCTATTCCTTTCTTGCGATTCGGTGAATCAGGACGAGCGTTGTGATTGGGACAGAGCTTTTCTGGGTTAGCGAAACCTAACTGACTTGAGCCAATGTATGGGTTTGAGTTGTCTTGGGTCGTGAGGAGAATGCTGAACCTCTGTTGCGAGCGGATTGCTGGAGTTGCTTGAAGCTGTTGGACTAAGCTTGGTCATATTTTGGCGATCGCCCTTTCCAAAAAAGAGGCAGCAATGTGGCAGTTTTTCTCCTGTCCAACCCTTCCTTCCATGCCTGAGCTGTCGGCCAACTGAATATTTAGTCGCAGGAACTTAGTGGTAAAACGGATGAAACCCCGCTGTTTTATTGCTAGTTTGAGCATAATCTGGGGCGTTTGCTCACCGTCTTAGCTGGTGTAACGTAAACGCTGCGGATTACGCTTCATCTTTCAACTCAACGGCTAACGGCAATTTAACGACTAACGGCCAATTAATTACTTAACGGCCAATTACTTAACAGTCAATCACTCAAAGAAATGCATCCGCCTTACATACCCGCTTCACATTAACTGCATCACATTAGGTTTCAGCAGATTAAAAAGGATTAATACAAAATTACTAGGTATAGCTAAGTTTTCTAGGCAACACCAAATCAAAGTCCTCCGAATTCAACTAATAGAGGACAATAGAGATAAGACTTATAGAGACCAATTTTTTATAGAAGATTTATGCACCGTCGTAAAGCGAATGAATGATTCAATATGGCACTCACTGTTCTGGTTGTAGACGACGATCTAGGAACGCGTCTGGCGATTAGCGACTACCTGGAGTTGCAGGGCTACTTCACGCTGATGGCTGAAGACGGTGAAAAAGCCCTAGAAAAGCTAGCTAGTGCTTATCCTCATCTAATCGTGACCGATATTGCCATGCCCCGCATGGATGGGTTTGAACTCGTTCGGCGGGTGCGGCAACGACCACAGTTTCGGTTGCTTCCGGTGGTTTTCCTGACAGCACACCACGAGACCGAATCCCGCATTCGGGGCTATCAGTTAGGGGGCGATGTGTATTTGCCCAAGCCGTTTGATCTGAAAGAATTGGGTGCAGTGATTCGCAATTTACTGGAGCGATCGCAACTCATCGAAACGGAGTTGCGCATGCGTGCCCTTTCGACGCCGATACCGCCTGCTGCCTCTGCCCCGGCTGAAGACACATCTCTCACCGAAGAAGCCCGCAACCTGGCTCTCGAAATTGCGCTTCACCTTACGAATCGAGAGCAGGGTGTATTACGGCTGCTTTCTGATGGGTTATCCAACGCCCAAATTGGCGATCGCCTCCACCTCAGCCCGCGCACCATCGAAAAGTATGTGAGCAGCCTCCTCCGCAAGACCGAAACCAACAACCGTGCTGAGTTGGTGCGCTTTGCGATGGATAACCATCTTGTCGAGTGAGATGAAATCCGGTTGAAGAACTTTCATATTTTTTGTGAGATGCTTACGTGGCAAGCATCTCACAAAAAATATGACGAGGGGTTGCTATTCAGATTCGGTATTAACAAGTTATATCAAATCCGGTTGAAGAACCCAACTATCGTTTGCGCCCGCTGCGTTGCAGCGGGCG
>JBCBSL010000104.1:0-15241 GCA_039819145.1 Cyanobacteria bacterium J06638_22 | reverse complement strand
TTACGCTGGGCGCCGCGATGTTTATAATAATTTTTTGGGTTCTACGTGCGCGCTATCCGCTATCTCAATTGTGGTCCAATCCCCCCATGCGCGTTTGGGGCCGGGGGTTTGCCGCGCCCACAAACGATCTTGGGGTTTACGGCTATTGAACCGGACTTGATATAAGTCCTTACCCTGTCGCATGTGGCGTTCCATGGTCGGTTTAGAATCGACATACAGGCGTTTGGGCAAGGCAGGCAAGGGCTAGGTTGATGCACGCGAAGTTTTTGGACTTAACACATCAGTTGCGCGATCGCCTCGCTCCAAAATCCCCCGTCTATGTGTTTCACCATATCCCCAAGTGCGGCGGCACCAGCCTCAATCAAGTGCTGGAGGATTGGTTCACCGTTGTTCGCGACTATCGGGTTGGCTTTACCGACACCTATCCTCCCAAGGCAGATCTGGCGCAATTGCGCTCGACCCAGTGTCTGTGTGGCCATTTCGAGCTGGAAGGTCAGTTACTACATCAGCGCTATCCCGAAGTGTGGGAGGGTGATCGCTACCATGTGTTTACCTTCATCCGCCACCCGCTAGACTTGCAACTCTCCCTCTTTCGCTATGCCGAGCGGCATAATCCCAAACCCAATCGCACCCTAGAAAAACACTTGGTTCGCCGCCCCAACTACATCGCCTCACTACTCGACGCTACCCCAGACAATTACAAAGCCGTTCTGGATCGCTACTTTTTTATTGGGGTGCTGGAGCACGGCCAGGAAAGCGTCGATCGATTGGCGCAAATGCTGGGCAAACCGACCCAAACACTCCCCTGGAGCAATCAGACGCGATCGCCAGACACTCCAAAGAAGCGCGGACTTACCCGCGAGCAGATCGTCCAGTTCCGCCAAGCCAATGCTCTCGACTATCGCATCTACCGCTACTGCCTCAACAAATTTGAAATAGGGGGTTAAGGGGACGGGAGCCTCAAAGGCTCCCGTCCCCTATGCCTTGGAATCAGGCTGATGCCTTCCAATTCACGTAGGGTAGTTGTGCGGCGGTTGCCTGAATCTGCTCCCCCTGGGCGACGAGTTGGCCACAGGCGTCCCAGGTGCCAGAGACGAACATTTGTCGGGGGCCATCGCCCATACTGACAGAGATGGAGCGATCGCCCACCCCTACGGTCATGGCATTCAGGTCGAGGCTCAGCGTAGCTTGGGGATTGTCGGCGATCGCCGTTTGCAACGCCTTCACATCCTCAGCGCTAGCGGTGACGCAGGGGATGCCCATGGCGACGCAGTTGCCAAAGAAGATTTCTGCAAAACTCTCGCCTACCAATGCTTTGATGCCCCAACGGGCGATCGCTTGGGGCGCATGTTCCCGTGAAGAGCCACAGCCAAAGTTACGGTTCACCACCAGCACCTCAGCGCCCTGGTATGGTTCTTGGTCAAAGGGGTGCTCGCCATTGAGTTGCTGGCGATCGTCCTCAAAAACATGTTCACCCAGGCCGTCAAAGGTAACGCACTTGAGGAAACGAGCGGGAATAATGCGATCGGTGTCGATGTCATCGCCGACCAGGAGAATGCCGCGACCGTTGACCTGTGTGACTTGACTCATGGGATTCTGCTCCTTTGTTTGTCAGCATTCTCCAGCTTAAACCTAGCGAGCCAACTGTAGTTCATAGACATTCCACAACGCGCCACCCAGGGATGAGAAGCGGACGTTTTCAAGGTCGTTGCGGACGGCAGAGAGGGAGAGGGGGTTTACCAGATGAATAAATGGAAGGTAGTCCTGCGCCAGGGTTTGGGTTTGGGCATAGATTTCGCGCCGCTTATCGTCGTCAAGTTCTTGGCTGCCCTGAATATAAAGGTCATTGATTTCCTGTTCCCAATCTTGAACGACGCGCCCTTCTAGTGGATCGCCCTGAACAGCATCCTGATTGAATGCATGGAGCGTGCCGTTGACCGACCAGACATTGCGCCCGCCATCGGGTTCTACGCCGCTACCCCCCACAAAGCCGAGGATATGCGCTTCCCAGTCGAGGGTGTCGGAGAGCTTCGCAACGAGGGTATTAAAGGCGATCGGCTGGAAGTCAACCCGGATGCCAATACGAGCCAGGTCTTGCTTGATTTGGGCTCCCATGGCTTCGCGGATTTTGTTGCCGGCATTCGTAATGAGGGTAAAGCGGACAACATTACCATCGGCATCTTCCAACTGGCCCTGGCCGTTGTACTGGAAGCCTGCTTGTTCCAGCAGCTCCCGCGCCTGCTCGATGTCATAGTCATAGACGGGCAAGCCTTCTTCGGGCGACAGATAGTATGGGCTTTGGATGTAGATGGGAGAGTTCTGCGGTTCGCCCAGCCCCTGGTAGATGCTGTTGATCATGGTCGGGCGATCGATCGCATGGGCAATGGCCTGCCGAAATTCTAAGGTATTGAACCAGCGAGACTTAATCGGATCCACCAATGGCGTTCCGTTGCGGCTGGCTTGGTTCAAGTTAAAGGCGATGAACTGGGTCGAGAGGGCAGGCCCGCCGTTGTAGATGGTAAAGTTACCCTTTTCTTCTTCCCGCTTTACCAAGGAAAAGAAATTGGCTGGCACACTCAGCACATCTAGCCCACCCGATCGAAATTGCACCAGTGCAGTGTCAAGGGATTCGGCAATTTGCAGCACGAACCGATTGATGTAGGGTTGGGCGCTGCCGTCATCTCCCTTGCGCCAGTAATGGGGATTGCGTTCGAGAATAACGCGCTCTCCCGGTTGGTAGCGCGCCAAGCGGTACGCGCTGTTGGACACGATTTGGCTAGGAGGGGTTTCGGTGCCCCACATGCCAACAAATCTTGGATTGCCTTCGTCGTCGGTGGTGTTGACGGCTTCTTCGAGGGCATGTTTGGGCAGCAAGGCAATGCCCCCGGCATAGCGCAGGAGTGGGGCAAAGGGTTCGGGGGCAATAAACTCGACTTGGTTGTCGTTGACTTTACGTACTTGGGGGAACAAGCCCTGCTCACCGACCCGCAAGATATCGCGCTCGCCACTGGGGATGTTTTCGTTGAAGTAGATTTCGTTGAAGCTGAAAACCACATCATCCACCGTCAATGGTTCGCCGTCTGACCATTTCACGTCGGGACGCAGGGTAAAGAGGATGCGCTGCTGATCGTCGGAAATTTCCCAGGATTCGGCAATGCCCGGTTCTAATTCCCCGGTTTCCCCGTTTGTGCTAATGAGCCCTTCGTAGATCAGGTTAAGGGCGGCGTTGGACTCTTGGTTCGTCACCGTGTTGAAGGTTTTGGGGTCGCTCAGTTCGCTGGTGACCAGGCGTGGAATTTGTGCGGCTTCGGTGCGGAGCTGGGCAGGGCTGCAACCCTGGAGGGCGATCGCCATCCCCACTATCCCGGCTAATAGCCATGGGAGGAGCGATCGCCCTCCCATCCAGTGTTTTCCGAATCGCCCAACCCTGTTCATAAGTCTGTGCCTTTCTTCTGTGACGAACTTCAACGCAACGTGATGTCTGATTCTACTGCCTTACTTTTTCCTATTCTATGAAAACCAGGTAAGTAATGATTTGTGGGTGTGCGGTCGCTGCCCGCACACCCACAAATCATTACTCCCATACCACTACCGAAAACCGAACCCAGATGATTGTTTGAACGCCTCGCACTACCCCAGGTGTAGAGGGCTTCAACCCAAATTTTCCTAACGATGCACTAAAAACCTATGCCGTTTTTGCGTTTCAGCCCTATATTTGTAGGCATTGACATGGCAGCAATGAGAACCAACATCCATGACAGCACCTTCGAGCCCTAACTCGTCTTCTGGTAATTCTCCGTCTAATGGTCATTCGACCAATGGGCATTCAGCCGCTGGGCAAAGTGCTGGCTCGGTTTCTGCGCCGACGGTGCCCCTCAAGGTATACCGGGAGCTGGCGGCTGAGCTGCAAGCCACAAAATCGCTGCTCGATTCCGTCAACACCCAAAATCAATATATGACGCGGCAAAATCAGCAGTTGCGCCAAGAAGTTGATCGCCTCGTTCAATCGTCTCTGACGCTGCAACAGTTGGTGCAGTCGGGGCAAAACCATGCCGCCGCTTCGGATGTCGCACGACAGCAGGCAGAGGCTGTCGCCGCTCAGTTGCGCCCTGCCCGTCCCCAGCCCGCTCCACCAGCGGCTCCGCCCGCAACGCAGCACCCCCAGAACAATAAAGCCGATAAGGATGATGCCCCGCTGTTTACGGAGGAATCGGTGGCACCTTTAGCCCCCGATGATGAGAGCAGCCCCCGCGAAATCAATGGGGTCTGGCTCTGGCTGATCGTATTTGTCATCATCGTGACGGCCTTCGTCGCCGGGTTCATGGTGGTGAAGCCGCTGCTGCCCAGCAACGATAGCCGTTAACAATTTCTGCTCAGAGAAGGGTCTACGTCTTGTCTCCAAAGTGCTTGGAGTTTAGCGATCGCCCCTCAGCCCCGATCTTGACGCCACTTCAAGGGGGTTTGCTGAAGAACACCCATGCCCTACTGCTTCAACCCTGCCTGCCCGAAGCCGACGAACCCGGATGGCAACAATTTTTGCCAGAGCTGCGGGGCGCGGCTGCAGCTGGGCGATCGCTACATGGCCTACCAACCGTTGGGACAGGGGCAATCCAGCCGCACGTTTGTGGGTATCGACACCCGGCAATTGCTCGACCCCCGCTGCATCATCAAGCAATTTCCCATGGGCAAGGATGCCGATGCATTTCGTCAGGAAACTGCACGCTTGGCCGAGCTGAGTGCCCATCCTCAGCTTCCCGGGATTCTGGCTTACTTTGAGCGCGATCAACGGCAATTTCTGGTGCAGGACTTTGTAGAAGGGCGGAGCCTACGGCAGCAATTGCAGGATGAGGGAACCTTTGGTGAAGCACAGATTCGAGAGGTATTGCGTGCCATTCTGCCCGTGCTGCAATACCTCCACGAGCATTCGGTGCTGCATCGAGATGTGAAACCCGCCAACTTGATTCGTCAGGGCGATCGCCTGATCCTGGTTGATATTGGTGCGGCCAAGTTTGTCACGGAGTCCACCCTGGGCAAGACCGGAACCCTGATGGGCAGCGCGGAATATGCGGCTCCTGAGCAGTTGATGGGCAAAGCGGTTTATGCCAGCGACCTCTACAGTCTAGGCGTGTCCTGTTTGGAGTTGATGACGGGTTTGTCGCCTTTCGATCTGTTCGACACGGCGGTGGGGCAATGGTTTTGGCGCAGCGTATCGGTGGATATTAGTGATGATCTGGGGCGCATTCTGGATCGGTTGGTGGCGCAGCGAGTGAGCGATCGCTATGACGATGCCGCGTCGGTGTTGCGGGATTTGGGAGCCTCTCCCACCCAAATCCAGATGGCGGCGAGTTGGAAGCAACCCGTTTGGTCGGCCATCTGGCAAGACAAAGGCACCACACCCTGGGACTGTGTGCAAGAGATTGCAGCAGGGCAGGCAGTGAATGCGATCGCCCTCCACCCTTCCCAACCCATCCTCGTAACCGCCCACAACGATGGCAAACTGCGTCAGTGGAATACGGACACCGGGGACTTGCAGCGCAGCTTCGACACGGATGATCCAATTACCCCTTGCGTTGACCTAGATGCCGACGGCCAAACTCTGATCAGTGGCGGCCAGGATGGCGCTCTGCGGCTCTGGGATTGGGAGACGGGACGCGAGCGGCAGGTGTTGCGGGGGCATGGGGGAAAGGTGACGGCGATCGCCCTCCATGCCGATCGTCGCTGCCTAATCAGCGCCAGCCACGACAAAACCCTGCGGCTCTGGCATCTGGATACCGGAGACGCCCTCGGCGTCCTACGCGGCCACACTCATCCCATTGACGCCCTTGCCTGCACCGACGGTACGCTGATCAGCGGTGACGCCGGGGGCTTCGTCAAACTTTGGCTATTGAAAACCCGCGAATTGCTCCGCACCCTGTCGGGACACACCGCCCGCGTGAGTGCCGTCGCTCTGCTAAAGGATCCGCCCGTCGCCCTCAGCAGCGGCTGGGATATGCGCCTACAGCTCCGCCACCCCGACACTGGAGGCCTGCAGCATAACTTGACCGGACACCTGCTGCCTATTAGTGCCTTGGCGATCGCCCCCACTGTCCCTTTACTGGCAACCGGGAGCCACGACATCCTGGTTAAGCTATGGAATCCCCAGGACGGCAAGCTGATTAGCATCCTCACCGGGCATAGTGGCGCAATCAGTGCCCTCGCTTTCACCCCGGGTGGCACGGCTCTCTGGAGCAGCGGGCAGGATGGCACCCTCCGCTGCTGGAAAGCTGCGCCTCAAGCAAGCAACTTAGGAGATTTTCAGCAAACATAATCGCTTGCAGCACTGTGCCCTTCGACTCCGCTCAGGGCACAAAACAACTGGCTAGCTGCGTTCAGCCGAAAGCTGGCTGAGCGCAGTCGAAGCCAGCGGATAGATTCATGTGTGAGAAAACGCTTCATACAAAGCAAGTCTTCAAGACCTGCGACGTCTGACCTGTGTCAACAGCTCTAACGTCCAGCCGATGACGCGGTGAAGTCCAACCTGTAAGTTATTCAGGGCTTACGCCGTTTGATGATTTTTGGGGTGCTCTGCACCCCAAAAATCATCAAACGGCTTTGGTTTTCTGTGTCCAATGCGTAAGTCCTATTATTAAAGGAATATAAAGTATCGGCAGCTCGGTCTGGTCAGGATTGGGGGTGACCGTTTGTCCTATTGCTGTTAAACCCACTATGCCCAGCCCCCGGCTCTCTATTCCCTTCCTCAGACAATTCCGCAACTGGCTCCCAGCGCTAGACCATCGGGTGTGGATTTTGTTTGTGGGACGGCTTCTGTCTCAATTGGGCACAGGTTTCACGCTGTTCTACGCGCCGATTTACTTTGCCAACCAGGTTGGACTTTCTGCGACCGCTGTGGGCTTGGGCATTGGCAGCGGCTCTATCGCCGGGATATTTGGACGCATCATCGGTGGCACAATGGCCGATTCTCCCCGCTGGGGAAGGCGTCGGACGTTATTGGCATCGGCAGCCGTCTCGGCAGCGGCATCCTTTGTATTGGCGATCGCCCAAGACTTTCCCCTCTTCCTGGCGGGCAACCTGCTCATGGGCGCGGGCATTGGCCTTTACTGGCCGCCCAACGAAGCGGTCGTCGCTGACCTCACCAGTCCCGATCAGCGCAACGAAGCCTATGCCCTCACTCGCCTCGGCGATACCTTGGGGCTAGGACTAGGGGTGCTTTTTGGTGGCGCACTTATTGCCCTCACCGGACGCTATCGTTTGCTATTCGTTATCGATGCCACGACCTTTGTCGTTTTCTTCGGTATCATCTATCGCTTCATTGCTGAAACCCGCGACCCCAATCTATCAAAAACCAATATGGGCAAAGGGTGGATGGTGGCACTGGGCGATCGCCCCCTGCTGCTCTACTTCGTCATCAACGCCATCTTTACCACCTATCTGGCACTGATCAATAGCGCCCTGCCTCTCTACTTCACTAGCTTTGTGCCACGCTCTGACAGTATGGGCTTCACCGAAAGCACCATCAGCGGCCTCTTTGCTTGGCACATTGCCTTTGCCGCGCTTACCCAGCTCCCCGTCGCTCGTCGCTTCCGCGCCCTCAGCCGCTCCCGCAATCTGATGATGTCAGCTCTATGTTGGGGCTTTGGCTTTGGCTTCATTTGGCTGACAGGCACCGCTCCCGCTGGAGCGCTAATCTGGGCTGTCCTGGGCTTAGGCTGGATGGCGATCGCCACCGTCACCTACACTCCCTCGGCGTCCTCCCTAGTGGTGATGTTTTCCCCCGATGCGTTCCGGGGCGTTTACTTTTCCATCAATTCCCTGTGTTGGGCGGTGGGCTACTTCATCGGTCCCTCGATCGGCGGCTGGGCCATGGATCAAACCCCAACCTTCGCCCACCACTTCTGGGTTTACGCTGCCCTCAGCATCGTGGCTTGCCTCGCGCTCCTATTTGTCCTCGATCGCATGGAAACCCACCGTCGCAAATATCCTCTCATCGTCCACGATGCCTGATCCTCTCATCGGCCACGAGGCATGATTTGGTAGGCCTTTAGGCCTCTTTGGTTTACCTCCGGCTTGCCATCGCTTGAATCGTTGAGAAGGGAACCGCATAGAAATACCGCTGCCGAAAGCGTTCTTCTTCCACCGCATCGAGAAACGGTTGCAGGCTATCAGACTCTGGCATTTCCACCACAGGCTGTACCTCAAACTGCAAGGTATTGTCCTGTCGGGTAACCGTAAACCCGAGGGCTTGTAGCGCCTGAAATCCTAACTGGAGGGTGCGATCGCCCACTTCCAATCGTTCCAACAACTGTGCCCGTCGCACCGGCTTTCCTGTGCGGCTGAGGTACTTGGCGATGCCGACTAGTTGCCGCCAAATGTCGATTGCTGAGGCATCCGTAGGGGATGGGTAGGCGATCGCCAACATCTGCTCGGCTTGCTGGGCTTGGCGAAACCAGGGGTAAAAGTCTTCCCACTGGCTGGGCAGCCGATCCATTTTGAGAACATCCGTTGGCGGAGGCTCGGGACGGGTGGTGCGCCAGTCGAGAAGCCAGTCGGTGCGGGCAGTGGAAGGAAGGGAAGCGGTGGGAGCGATCGCCGGACGCACGGCAATCAGCCGCACCTCGTAACCCTGGCCATTGTGTTTGGAATCGACGGCTTTGCGGGGATTGTAATCCAGCTCCACAATGGCATCGCACTCGCCAGCGGGCAGCTCCTCTTTGTAATGCCCCCACCACACACCGTCGAACCGGGTGCCCGTATCGTCCCGTAGCTCGAAGGTCGTGCAGATGTAGCGCACCGTTTGCTGGACAAAGTCCTTGATATTGCGATGCCATGCCCGCTCGAATCGCACATTGCGGAGCAGTAGTCGGGGAATCGGATTACCCATGCCGTAGGGCTCTAGCAGATTCAGTTCTCGAAATAGCGATCGCCCCAACTCGGCCACCGTGACCTGTAAATCTGCTTCTACCACCGGAGAGAGCATATCCGTCACCCCGACATTCTCCTCCCGCAACTGACGGTTGAGTGCTTCAGCAAACAGCGGCAGATTTTCGATGGGTAAGCTCATGCCTGCGGCGTAGGGGTGCCCGCCGAAGCTGTGGAGCAGATGGGACTGCGCCGCCAGTACGCGGTATAGGTCGAGATTGTGGAGCGATCGCGCCGACCCCCGTGCGATGCCAGCCTCGATGGTGAACAAAATCGTCGGTCGTCCATAGGTCTGGGCAATCTGCGCAGCAACTAATCCCAGCACCCCTGGCGACCACTGCTCATCGGCCAGCACGATCGCAAAGGTGGTCGAGAGATCCAGTGTTTCCAACCGTTCCTCCACCTGTCGGGTCACGTCCCGTTGTAGTCCCTTGCGGCGACTGTTCGCCAGCTCAGTTTCCTGTGCCAACGCAGCGCAGCGCTCCTCATCCTGGCTGGTGAGCAGTTCCACTGCAAAGCGCGCATCCCCATGAATGCGGCTGATGGCATTAATGCGGGGGCCAATGCCGAAGGAAATGTCCGTGGGGCGATCGCCCGTGCGCCGACAGAGTTCCAGCAATTTCGCCACGCCGGGACGGGGTGGATCGACCTCGGCATTTTTCTTGAGTCGCTGAATCCCAATCTGCGCCAGATAGCGACAATCTCCCCGCAACTCCACCAGATCCGCAATCAACCCGATCGCCACTAGATCCAGCAACGTCTCCAGCGATCGCGGCGGCGTGGGCAAGATCGGAGCCAGGCGATCGTACACTGCCTCCACAAACTTGTAGGCAACCGCTACCCCAGATAGGGTGGCGAGGGGATGGTCGGCAGGAAAACGGCGGGGATTGATCAGCGCGGTGACATCGGGACGTTCGGTAGGCAGTGTGTGGTGGTCGGTGACGATGACATCTATTCCTCGCTGTTGAGCATGGACGATTTCCGCCAGATTCGTGCTGCCCGTGTCGCAGGTGATGATCAGGCGAATCCCCTGCTCGGCCAGCCGATCAATGCCGGCGATCGCCAACCCATGGGACTCCGTGAAGCGATTGGGAATCGTATAGAAGAGCGTTTGATCCGGTTGAAAGAATTGCCCCAATCCATCCCAAAGCACGGCGGTTGCCGTGACCCCATCGGCATCAAAATCTCCCCAAATGGCGATCGCCTCTTCCTTCTCCAATGCCTGTTGCAGTCGGGCGATCGCCCCCTCCATCTCCTCGCCAAAGGCGCAGGCGCTGGTTGGTTGATACTGCTGCGGGTCAACAAATGCCTGGAGTTGGGCGATCGTGCGAATCCCTCGCTGCCATAGCAACTGAGCTGCTCTTGTCCCATCTGAATCTGCTAGATAGCCCTGCACCGCTGCGACAAATTCCTGCGGAACAGCCTCGCAGGGGCGTAATTGCCAGGTTACAGCAGGAAGATCGGACATTGGTTGTAGGAGTGGAACGCAGATGAACGCGGATGAACGCAGATGGGAAGAGCGTTATTGGTTAGGGCTGATGAGTCAGTAGGGGAAAGAGGTATGGGAACGCAGATGAACGCGGATGAACGCAGATGGGGAGATTGCGATGGGAAAGGCTGATGAGTAGGGATGGAAGAGAGGGATGGGAACGCGGATGCACGCAGATGGGGAAAGTTTTGTCGGGGAAGGCTGATGAGTAGGGATGAAAAGAGATTGCAGGTTTGTAATCGGGGGTTTTGAGCGCCGGACGCACAAGCGTGGCAGCAAGACCAAAATCAGACGGCATCATAACAATCTAATCTGCATCTATCTCTTCTATCTGCGTCTATCTGCGTTCATCCGCGTTCAAATTTCCCAAAAAGCACCATGCTGCAAGACCCTGCATCTTCCTTCTATCTGCGTTCGTTGCCTTATGACTTCTTAGCGGCTTTTGCTGCTTTTTTCTCTCTTTCTTTTTGCTTCCGCTTCTCGCGTTTTGCCGCCTCTTTCTCGGCTTTCTCGGCGGCGATCGCCGCTTGTCGTGCGGAGTTCTTCTCCTCTTCGATCTTGTCCAGGTAATAGTGATAGTCGCCGCGATACAGCTTCAGCTCGCCATCTCGGATCTCGACGATTTTGTTCGCCGTTTTGGAGATGAAGTAGCGATCGTGCGACACGATGAGCACGGTGCCCTCATAGTGGCGGATGGCTTCTTCCAGCATCTCCTTGGCCGGAATATCTAGGTGGTTGGTTGGCTCGTCGAGGATTAGCAGGTTTGCCGGTTGTAGCAGCATCTTTGCCAGTGCCAGTCGGGCTTTTTCCCCACCACTCAGGGCTTTGACGGGTTTGAACACCGTGTCGCTGCTAAACAAGAAACGACCCAGCAGGGTGCGCACGTCTTCGTTCTTCCAGTCGGGCACCTCGTCGTGGATCGTATCGATGACGGTCTTTTCTAAGTCCAGCGCTTCGGCTTGGTTTTGCTCAAAGTAGCCGGGGATGATGTTGTGCGCTCCCTGGCTAACGACGCCCTCGCTGGGGGCTTCCATCCCCATGATCAGCCGCAGCAACGTGGATTTGCCTGCACCATTGGGGCCGAGGAAGGCGATGCGATCGCCCCGCTCAATCAATAAGTTCGCGCCCAAAAACAGGATCTTGTCGTCATAAACATGGGTCATGTCCTCAATGGTGACCACTTCACGTCCTCCTCGAGGTGCATCGGGGAAGCGGAAATGGAGCGATCGCAAATTCCCTATAGGTGCGTCGATCCGCTCGATTTTATCCATTTGCTTTTCGCGGCTCTTGGCCTGGGTGCTGCGCGTCGCGCTGGCACGGAAGCGATCGATATAGGCCTGTTGTTTGTCCAGTTCTTTCTGTTGGCTTTCGTAGGCAGACAGCTGGGCTTCCCGCAGTTCCTCTTTCTGCTGCATGTAAGCACTGTAGTTACCCAGGTAGGTGCTCGAAACACCCCGCTCGGTTTCCACAATCTGGGTACAAAGCCGATCCAAAAACTCCCGGTCGTGGGAGACGATCACCATCGGCGTGTCGATGCCTTTCAGGTAATTTTCCAACCACTCAATGGTTTCCAAATCCAGGTGGTTAGTCGGCTCGTCCAGCAGTAACACATCCGGTGTTTGCAGCAGAATTTTGCCCAAACTCATCCGCATCTGCCAACCGCCGCTGAAGGCACTAACGAGGCGATCGCCATCCTCAGGTTCAAACCCCAGCTCCGGCATGATTTTCTCGACCTGGGCATCGAGCCCATAGCCATCCAGCGCTTCAAACTGCCGCTGCAACCGATCCAGCTTATGGATCAGCTTTTCTAGGGTATCGGGGTCGGCGGTTTCCATGTCGCGCTGCACCTGCATCAGCGACTCATGCACCTGGTTGGCCTCGGCAAACGCTCGCCAAAACTCCTCGCGCACCGTCCGCGTGGGGTCGACTTCAAACTCCTGGGTCAGATAGGCAATTTGCAAACTGGCAGGGCGAATAATTTCGCCGCTGGTTGCTTCCTCTTCTCCGGCAACAATCCGGAGCTGCGTCGATTTGCCCGCACCGTTGACCCCCACCAGCCCAATGCGATCGCTCGGTTTCACTTCCCAGTTCACATCTTTCAGCACTTCCCCGGTCGGGTAGGTTTTGCTGATATGTTCCAGTCGCAGCATGAAGAATCCCCCGGCGATTTGCGGCTAAAGTTTGTAGATTTGTGACGCGATCGCCTCCATTATAGGTTGGTCGGTTGTCGGTATCTCGTATCAGCACACGGGATAAATTTTGGATTTTGTCGTGAGTGCAGTCGAATTCAGTCTGTGCCCTTCGACTACGCTCAGGGCACAAACGGCTGGCTGGCTGAGCGCAGCCGAAGTCAGCAGGTACATTCTTCCTTTTGCTGGCTGAGCGCAGTCGAAGCCAGCGGGTACATTCTTTTTTTTGAGAAGTCGCCTGATCAGGCGTCATCCGCATCAGGATCAACGGTCAATGTTGGTAGCCAGGGCAGGTCGGTAATGCCAGGGTCATAGCCTAGTTGCGTCAACAGCGTCGTCAATTGCCCACGATGGTGGGTTTGGTGGTTGAACATGTGGGTGACGAGCAACCATGCCGGGAAAATGCGGGTTTTCTTATCGACGCTGCTGGTGTACTCAAATGGTTGATTCAGCCACTCCTGAGAAAGGGTTGTTGCCCAATCGACAATGATTTGATCCATTTCAATGCGGGCGCGGTGCAGCTCCTCAAAATCGCTATACAGCTCTGCACCCATGCGGGTTGGGAAATTGGGCTGCTGGGTAAACCGCCCCATCCAAGCGCGATCGCCATACAACAGATGATTCAACGTCCCATGAATTGACTTGAAGAAGGCGCCCATGTCTTTCTTGCGCGTCTCATTGGGAAGCTGGACACACACGGCGTAAACCTTTCGATTCATCCACTGGTTGTACTCCGCCATGGTGCTGTAGTAGGTGCGATCGCCCATCACAAGTCTCCTTAGTCCAAGTTCGTCGGATCGGTTAAGCGCAGCTCATGCCTCATTTCGAGGGTTAGGCTGATGTGTTACGGCTGCGCCTAACTCATCCTACGGGAGATAGGGTTTGAGAATTAGTCAATGTAATAGCGCTGCTCTAGCCAGGCACGAACTTCGCGTTCCGAATTGCAGTGCAACCGCTGCCGAGAAATAGGATCATAGACCTCGTAGTAGGGATTGCCATCGCTATCCCATCGCTGCGCAATGCGAGGCTCCGACCCATTAGCCAGATACTTTTGAATGCCTTGGGCAAACTGCCAGATTTTTTTGAGGGGCGATTTGGCTGCCCGGAGAGCCTGCTGGGCCTCTTTTTCAACCTCGGGGGTGATGAGTTCGAGTTCAGCGTAGAGGTCGTAGGATTTCATGGCATCTTCTCCAGATCGTTTAGGCGTGGATAGTCGGACAAGAAACGTGGCTCAAAGGCTCATCTAATTAACACATCGAGAGCTTATGCATCTGAGGATCTCCCTCGATATGCGAAAGCCTCCCCCAAGACACGAGGTGCCTGGGGTTGTTCACTGAGGCTTCGAGAGGCGATCGCCCCTCCCGTCTGGATTGAAGGTGTAACCGTGGGTGTACGAATGCCCGTTGTTACACCTAACAAAACAAAACAGGTGCTGAGGAAACCGATTAGTTTGTTTGAAGGGACAGGAAAAACCTTTGATGAATCCTATTGTTACGACAATCCTGTAATACGAACAGATTCAGTTAATGTGAATTGTGATGCGAACAGTTTCTATATCAATAACTGTTCTGCTCAAAATCTGTCCCAACTGTATCTCCCGCTTTCCGCCTTGCACCCAGTACGATCGGTGGAACGGTTCAAGGACATCGGTTTTAGCCATCCTTTCGGGGCTTACTACAGAGCTTGCTAGGGGAGCATCACAGTTGGAGATCGTTCTAGAGCTGTTGCAAACATGAGCTGGAGCCATCGGCAATGAATATCACTCCTCTGGAGGTCACGCACGAGAAGAATCTGTATGAGCAGGTTGCCGAGCGCATCCACTCTCTCATCCAGGAAGGGACGCTGCAACCAGGCGATCGCCTGCCCTCGGTGCGCAAGCTCAAGGCGCAACTGTCGGTGAGTGTCTCAACAGTGATGGAAGCGTATCGACTGCTAGAAGATCGGGGGTTAATTTCTGTCCGCCCCCAGTCTGGTTACTATGTGAAACTGGCGATCGCCCAGCCGCCAGAACCAACGGAATCGACGCCACCCTGTTATGCCTCCCTCGTCGACACGTTGATGACGTTCCAATTCAGCCGTTCATCGTTCCACACCGATGGGTTGGTTCAACTGGGAGCGGCCATTCCTGCCGTGGAGCTGATGCCCACTGCTGCCCTCAATCGCTTGATGGGTCAGGTTTTGCGACAAAATCCCGAATATGCCCATAGCTATCAGCTTCCGCCCGGATGCGCACCGTTGCGTCACGAAATTGCGCGTCTGATGATGAACTCGGGGTGCTCCATTTCCCCTGATGCCATCAATATTACCAATGGCGCAATGGAGGCGTTTTATCTGGCGCTCAAAGCGGTTACCCAGCCTGGGGATACCGTTGCGATCGAATCGCCGACCTATTTCGGTTTTCTAGAGACCTTGGAAGAATTGCATCTTAAGGCGCTAGAGCTGCCCACTCATCCCCGTGAGGGGCTTTCCCTTGAGGCGCTAGAATCTGTTCTCCAATCACGATCGATTGCGGCCTGTGCCCTTGTTTCCAACTTCAGTAATCCCCTCGGCTCTTGCATGAGTGACCTCAAGAAGAAGCAGTTGGCTGAGCTACTGGCGCAATATGAGGTGCCTCTCGTTGAGGACGATATTTACGGAGATTTGAATT
>JBCBSL010000103.1:0-15258 GCA_039819145.1 Cyanobacteria bacterium J06638_22 | reverse complement strand
TCAAATCGTCTTTCGATAGACTGCACCCACACCCCGTATTTCCTTTTAAATAGGCGATCGGCAGAAAATTATGCATGGTCGATGAACGTCAACTATTCAAAAGGAAATACGGGGTGTGGGTGCAGTCTATCGAAAGACGATTTGAAAGTCGATTCGCTGTAAAGCGCTTGAAATGTTTGGAAAGGTTTCAAGACATTAACATTTCTTACCGCATGTCCGCGCCCAAACACTTCCCGAATCAATCGCTTTAAACCTTTTTTAACCTCTTTCGTCCGGGTTCGTAGCGATGGGGCATGATTCTAAAAGCGGGCGTTTCAAGCAGCCCATCGCCCTATAGTAATGAGGGTCTGGAGCGTTCAGCCTCATCAAAGGAGCCGCTAAGCTTGGGGCGATCGCCCCCGAACTGGCCGCCAGCGACGACCCGCCGGGTAGCCGAAATGGTGTCCAACCATCGCACCACTCCAGTATCCTCCCGGGCAGCCCCGTTATCTCAAGGATGTTTCCGGGTACGTTAATGCGGAGGCGATCGCGATGAGAGAGCAGAGTGAACGGTCAGTGGTGTCCTCAACGGCTGCTTATGTCCCTGGCGCTACGGCAGCGGGACAAATCAGAGAAAACGTTAGAAGCCAGGTCAGACCTATCGTCTAGGTCGTAGGAACACCTTGATTGTGCAGTGTCGCCAGTGCATCAGATGTTCTTGCAAGGCGGCATTCAAGAATACGCGATGCATAGAAGTAGAGACGGACATGGCTGAGGTAGGCACCAGCAAACTGCGCTTGATGGTGGTGGATGACGAGGCAGATAACCTGGATTTGCTGTATCGCACCTTTCGTCGAGGATATGAGGTTTTTCGGGCCGAGAGTGCGATCGTAGCCCTCAAAATTCTCGATGATGAGGGCGAGATGGGGGTCATCATCTCCGATCAGCGCATGCCAAAGATGAATGGAACCGAATTTCTGAGCCAGGTGGCAGAGCGGTTTCCCGATACGATTCGTATCCTGTTGACGGGCTACACCGATGTCGGGGACTTGGTAGATGCCATCAACAGCGGCAAGGTCTTTAAATATGTGACAAAGCCCTGGCAGCCCGAAGCATTACGCCAGGTGATACAGCAAGCGTCTGAAACCTATCGGCTGGTCAAAAATCGTACCGAAACCCTGAACCAGTCCCTCCGGCGCGAGTCCATCTTCAATGGGGTGATGATGGCGATTCGCGAGTCTCTCGACTACAGCAGCATGTTACAAACCATCGTTGCAACAGTCGGTGAATCGTTTGAAGCCGATGCGTGTCTGCTCCATCCGATCGCGCAAACGAACCTGGCCGAGTCCCTAGAAGATCAGGCAGACACTGTGAGGCAGAGCGTCAAGCCCAGTGAGTACGCTTTCTTTGCACCGGACGCAAAATCGGTTGCCGAAACCATTGATCGCAGCGGAGCAGGGCTAACAGCCGATCTTAATCAGCCGACCCAGCAGGTTGCTGATGCAACGGTTCCCTACACCCGCTTGGTACTGCCACTGACGGCTCAGAAAAAAACGCTAGCGTTGTTGGTGCTCTATCGACAGGCCGGGCGATCGCCCTGGTCTGACGGCGACCAAGACCTGCTCGAGGCGGTGGCAGGACAAGCCGCCCTGGCCATGTCGCAGGCTCAGCTATATCACCGCATCCAACAGCAGACGGAGCAGATGCAAGCCGAACTGGCCGTTGCCCGCCAAATCCAAAGCAACTTGCTACGGCAGGAATTGCCCCAGATCGATCACGCTCGCATTCAAGCCTGCTGCCGTCCGGCGCGAGCGGTGGGGGGCGATTTCTTTGAGGTTTATACACACCCACGGGGTGAGCTATGGATTGGGGTCGGCGATGTATCGGGGAAAGGCGTTCCAGCGGCCCTCTTTATGGCAAGCGCCATCTCAGTTCTGCGGCGAGAACTCTCCCAGGACAGCCCGCCGGATCCCAATCAGGTCATGCAAAATCTGAACAGCAGTTTGATGGAGGATCTGGTCAGCAGCAATTGCTTCATTACCCTAGCGTTGGCACGCTACACGCCGCAGACGCGAGAGCTGGTCTATGCCAACGCTGGCCATGTCTATCCCTTTGTTTGGAATGCCCAGACCCATGCGAAGGAGGGAGCGATCGCCGCACCCAACTATATGGAGACTCGGGGTGTGCCGCTGGGAATTCTGCCAACTTGGAAACCCGTCAATCAGCGTTCCCCTTCCGATAATCGGCTTGTGCTTGACCCTGGTTCTGTTGTCATGCTAGCGAGCGATGGCGTAACAGAAGCCACCCTCAATGCTCCTCCCGCTTTCCAAGGGGAGATGTTGCAAACCAGCGGCTTGTGGAAATTGCTTTGTGTCCAGCAGCGCGAGTATCCCCTCGATCTATCCCAAACCTTGAACTACATCCAGTCCCATAGCTCGACCCAAGAAGATGACCAAACCATTCTCTCCCTGGAGGTTCTCTGACCATGAGAACAGAACTACAAATTCCTAGCGATCTACAATTTCTTGCTGTTGTCGAAAACTGGTTGCTTGGTGCCTTGGGCGTAGAGTTTGGGGACATGGAAGATTGGCAACAGCAATCAGGACGATTGCGCTTAGCCTTAGTCGAGGCTTATTCCAACGTGGTGCGCCATGCCCATCGGGACAAGCCCCAGATTCCGGTGATTATGCGACTGGAATGGAGCGATCGCACAATTCGCCTAGAAGTGTGGGATCGAGGGGATGGCTACGATCTGGACACCTACACCGCCCCCTCACCAGAAGATTTTCAGGAGGGTGGTTATGGCTGGTTGATTCTCAACCGCTTGATGGACAAGGTTGAATATCGCCTGCAAATTGGTGGGCAAAACTGCCTAATATTGGAAACGACCTTACCCGCATCCGATGCGAATGGGGCATCCGCTGTTCCACCGCCCACCGCCCCCTCCATCGAGACTTCAAGCACATCCACCGAACCATCGACCCAAAAGATGTAGAACCCTATCTATAGCGGTGTGCAACCGCATCAAGCACTGAAACGGTTGTGTGTGGCGCGGCGCGCCACACACAACCGTGCTTAACTAACGCGCACGGCGCTATAGCTGATACAGCCATACGTATCAAGACTAGAACACGCTATCGAACAGTCATTCCCGCAAAGGCAAGAATCCAGAAAGGTTGAATACAGTAACCGATAGGCGTTTGATGGATGCCCATTTTCATGGGCATGACGGAACCCTAAAAGCCTATCCTGGCAGACTCAAGCTAGACAGGCCCAAATCGTAGAGCCACACATAGCCATACTCACCTAACATTAGGTCATTGCTTGAAAGGTTAGAACCATAGCTTTCAAGCAACGACTTGCGGCGGATATTTGCGGATATTTAATGAATCCGTTCTAAAGTTGTGCGACTTCTTCCGCGTGGGCGCTTTTCCAAACCTCTTCGTCAGGTTGAACCTGTTCCCCTAATTGCGCAAGCTGGCGATGCAAGTCGGCGGTTAGTTGCTTCGCATTTTGTTTGAACGACCCTGCGAGGTAGCGATCGACGCACAGAGGCGCACCGATATTGACCTGAACCTTTGACCCCCAAACAGGCAATGCCCGACTGTAGCAAAGATAAATCGGCACAATCTTGACCCCCAAGCTTGGCTGGCTCTGCTCTGCATGAAGAGCCAGCCGCGCCAGTCCAGATTTGAGGGGATGAACCTGGGCATCCCGGAAAATACCACCCTCCGGGAAGATCACCATCATCTCACCCTGCCGCAGCAAATCCACGCCGTAGCGAAAGCTAGCAATACCGGGACGTCTGGGATTGATAGGGAAGCCTCCAAGCCGACGGATAAACCAACCCTGTAGCCCTTTGACCTCGTCGGCGGTCACCATAAACCGGAGGTAGCGCCCTGTAACCTGTGGCCCTGTGGCATGGGGAATAATCAACGCATCCCAGCGGGAGCGATGAACTGGAGCCAGAATGACTGGCCCCGATGTTGGAAGATTGGATTGTCCATGGATTTCCATCTTGCCGAAAAAGCTTGGGAGTAAAACATGACTCCCAAGGGGATAGGCGATCGCCGACAACCAGGGAGCAATGCGACTATCAATGGTTTGATCGGTGTGTGTGTTAACGAGTGCGGTCTCAGACATGGACAATAGAGAATAAGAAGTTAGCACGGGTAGAGACGCTGGAGTTCATCTGCCTCCACAGCATAGTGTGTGGGTTTGTCGGCTTCTAAAACCGAGAGGACAGTTCTATCGCCGTCCCGATGAAGGTAGCATTCCCCTCCATTCCTCACCTCTTCACGTTGGTCTAAACATTGGGTCTAACGTTCGCCGTAGAGCGGTAACCGTTGGCAAACCGTCAGCTAACGACTAGCGCACCAGGCATTGACAGTTGTGCATCCTGTCCATTCGCACGAAGTTGCTTACGACGATCTTCCTATACTCATTCATTTTTTTCTTTTGGATCCGTAATGGTTAGTATTGGTAACGCTAAAGTTTGCCACGACGCTGAACATCGAAGCCTTGGCCGCAAAGCCTTAGACGGTCGAAACTAGCGGTTTCAAACGCCACGATTCAACAGTTTTGCGCGTCAACAGGGTGAAGCGCCACCCGATCAAAGTGATTCAGTTCGACGAGCGCGATCGCCGTTGGGCAAACCATTGCTGGAGCTGCATCCGGCACTCCGCCTCCAAAATTCCCGGCAATACGGGTAGGCGATGGTTAGAGCACGGGCTATCAGGTAAGTTGAGTACTGTGCGAATGGTTCCTGCTTTCGGATCATCGGCACCATACACCAGCAAGCCCAACCGCGCCAGCAGAATCGCGCCCGTACACATGGGACAGGGTTCTAGCGTGACGTAGAGCGTGCAGTCTTCTAAATGCCAGGATTGGCGCGATCGCCCAGCAGCACGCAACGCCAAAACCTCGGCGTGGGCGGTTGGGTCATGGTCACGCTCCCGTCGATTTTCGCCCGTTGCAAGCAGCGTATCGGTACCATCCACGACCACGGCACCCACCGGGACATCCCCTGCTTCCCCCGCTTGGTGAGCCAGGGCGATCGCCATCTCCATCCACTTTCTGTGGGTGGCATACTCAGCTGCTGGTGGATCCACATCCATCAGCAAGACCTCTCACAGCCTTCTGCGACATAGCCCCTAGCCCATCTCTGCCGCAGGCTGTTGCAACAGAGAATCAAGCGTGCCCTGCCGATCCAGCGCGTAGAGATCGTCGCATCCCCCCACATGTTGATCGTTGATAAAAATTTGGGGTACACTCCGCTTACCTTCAGCGCGCTCTGCCATCCGCACCCGTGCTGCGCCGTCTCCATCAATCTTGTACTCGGTAAAACTAACGCCCTTCCACCACAGCAATAATTTGGCACGAATGCAGTAAGGGCAAGTTTGCCAGGTGTAGATTTCTACATTTGCTTTGTTTTGCTCAGGATCACGCTTGAGCCAGCGGTTCAGCATATCTAACATAGGAGGTTCGCTATCAGACGTCTCTGATTTTGAGTGTAGCGGAGGGATCAGCCCCCTGCATTACACATCGCTAATCATGTCCAGTTCCACGGCCTTAGAGAAGGGTGCGACGCCGCTAGCTGACGACAGGAACGGGTAGCAATTCCCGAACTTTAGCTCTCCTTACCCTCTCCTCTACAATGAAATGACATTGCATCTTAGTGTTTAGCCGTAGGACACATTTAGCCAGAGGAAAAGGGATGGGATGTGTTCGTTAACCCTCTAGATGGTTTTTGCAACGTGGCAAGGTTCGATGAATTGGTTGAAGATCTTTTCATTATGCTCTGATCCTCTGTCCTTTCGGCACCATCGACTCATTTATAAGCGTTTAGAGATACACCAGACTCATGGGATTCTTTGACTCCGACATCGTACAACAGGAAGCTAAACAGCTGTTTGAGGACTACCAGCACCTCATGCAGTTGGGGGGCAGCTACGGGAAGTTTGACCGTGAAGGCAAAAAGCTCTTCATCGAGCAAATGGAATCGGTCATGGAGCGCTATCAGGTGTTCATGAAACGATTTGAGCTGTCGGAAGACTTTATGGCGCAGATGACGATGGAGCAGCTAAAAACGCAACTGGGTCAATTTGGTGTTACCCCGCAGCAAATGTTCCAGCAGATGCACACAACCCTGGAACGCATGAAAGGGGAAATTGAGCAGAACAACAGCTAATACAATGGCTCAACGGCGTTTCATTTAACTTCGGTATTCGTTAAAGCCAATCAAGCATTCGGGTGCTGCGAGTCGAACTTGCAGCACCCGAATGCTTGATTGGCCTCACGCTCCTAAGGACGCACGAAGTCCGAGGCTGGCTGGAAGTTTTCTACGGGCACATCTTCCAATGCCTGTTGCATAAAGTCTCTCCAGATTGGGGCGACAAAGCCACCGCCTGTTGCACCGCGCCCAACGGGGGAATAGTCGTCGTTTCCAACCCACACCGCAACCGATAGCTGCGGTACATAGCCCACAAACCAGATATCTCGCTCGGAGGATGTAGTTCCGGTCTTACCAGCGGCGGGGCGGTTAATGCGGGCTCCGGTTCCCGTACCACGGGAGATAACGCCTTGTAGCACATCGTTGAGGGAAGCTGTGGCCCAGGGATCGAGAACCAGTTGCGGACGGGGAGAATTGTCGAGCAATACCTGTCCCGTACTGTCTGTGACCTGAACGATGAAGGTCGTGTCTGATTGCCAACCGCCACTGGCAAAGGTGGCGTAGGCCGCCGCCATCTCCAGCGGCGTTAGGTCAACAGAACCCAGTGGTAGTGAAGTAACCGGCTCAATTGGACTAGTGATTCCCAGAATCCGGCTGATTTCGATGATTCGGTTGATGCCCACTTCCTGGCCGAGCTTGACTGCAGGAACGTTGCGCGATCGCTCCAAGGCGGCTCGCACCGACATCGCCCCACCAAAGCTGCCGTCGTAGTTTTGCGGCGAATAGGACTCATAGCCATCGGGGTAGGTGACAGGGGTATCCTGCACAATCGAATCGGGGGTATATTTGCCGCTGGCAAAGGCCGCGTAGTAGACAAATGGCTTGAACGCCGAACCGGGTTGACGCAAGGCTTGGATCGCGCGATTGTACTGGCTCGTTTGGTAGTCAATTCCCCCCACCATGGCTTTCACGAAGTGGGTACGAGGATCAACAGCCACCAACGCCATCTGGTCGGCATTTAACCCTCGTCGCTGTAGGGTTTGGAAGCCATCGCGCACCGTTTCCTCAGCAACTTGCTGGAGTTCCAGATCAAAGGTGGTTTGAACCCGCATCCCGCCCTTGAGCACCGCTTCGCGCCCAAACCGTTCCGTTAGCTCCTGCACAACCGCATCGGTCAGGTAGGGCGATCGGCTGACATCAAAGGACTGAATACTGCCCAGACGAATGGGTTGCTGCCGCGCCGCCGCCGCCTCTTCAGCCGTAATCCAGTTCAACACCCGCATCCGTTCCAGCACCACAGCCTGCCGCTGCTTGGCCAGACGATAATCCACAAACGGGCTGTATTCTTCGGGCGCCTGAATCAACCCGGCCATCATCGCCGCTTCGGCCAGATTCAATTCCGAGGCGCTTTTATTGAAAAGACTTTGGGCTGCTGTTTCGACGCCATAGTTGTTATGTCCCCAATAGACCTGATTCAGATACATCTCTAAAATCTGGTCTTTGGTAAAAATCTGCTCCAACCGTAGGGCCAGAACCGCTTCTGCGACTTTACGGCTGATCGCACGTTCGGGCGTCAGAAACAGGTTTTTCACTAACTGCATGGTCAGGGTCGATCCCCCTTCCACCGTGCGCCCTTCCTCCAAATTGCTGAGAAAGGCACGGCCAATACTCGTGGGATTAATACCGTGGTGGGAATAAAAGTGACTATCTTCGATCGCTAGCACCGCCCGCTTCAGTTCGGGGGAAATCTCGTTGAGGGTCACCACGTCCCGATTAAACTCGTCGTGGATGCTGTCGAGCAGCGTGCCATTAATGTCGTAGATATAGCTGGTTTCAGCGGGAATGTAGTTTCGCAGCACGCGCACATCGGGCAAGTTGCGGAAACTAACGGCCAGTCCAACCAAGCCTCCGGCAACCAAAGAGCTGCTGAGCATGGTGATACTGAGCAGCGTCCCCACCGTTACTTTGCCAACGGATTGGACGAACTGAAAGATTGGAGAATAATCAACCGATTGCTGCTGGGCGAGGGTAGTACCTGGTGCAGAGGCAGCGGTTCGCCGTGCAGCGGATCGAGGGGCAGCGCGATCGCGCGATCGCTTAGTTTTGGCACTATCTGAGGACACAACGACGACCTTCTCCGAAAACGGTGGATTGGAACAGCAATGGAAGAAACAATACCTTTGGGGGCTTGGGCGCGTTCTTGCACCGCATCTTTTTGCGCCGCATCGCTAAATAAACAGAGCTGCGCGAACCGGAGAGTCAAAGGCCAGAGATATACAGAATTTATGGAGATGACTCCAGGCTGGCTGCCTCCTGGTAATTTGCCATACGATAGCAAAGCTTGCACGTGTCTATCAGAGTAATAGCAAAAATCTACATGTCGAGCAGGAAAGATTTGAGAAATCCTCACGAAACTTCCCCTGAGGGGAGAGGTGTGAACCTATACTAAGGGATGCTGAACGATTGACAGTCTGGGTTCTATGACGCTACCGATGAAAGACGCGCTGACAGATGAGGCTTTCTCCTGGCTCTACCGAGGTATCGTCGAAATTTTTCCAGACGATCGCAACGCGACCAGCCCGGACGAGAACCTGGTACAACGAGTGAGGACGAGCGATCGTCCCCTGCGCATCAAGTTTGGTATCGACCCAACGGGTAGCGAAATCCACCTCGGACACAGCATCATCTTCCGGAAACTGCGGGCATTCCAAGACCAAGGGCACACGGCGGTGCTGATCATCGGTGACTTTACCGCCCAAATTGGCGACCCCACAGGCAAATCCGAAGTCCGCAAGCAACTGACCCCTGATCAGGTCGCCGCCAACGCTCAGACTTATCTGGATCAAGTGCGCCCAATTCTAGATTTCGACACGCCGGGGCGTCTCGAAATTCGCTACAACTCCGAGTGGCTATCCAAACTAGACTTGCCAAAAATCCTGGAGTTGCTCGGGACGATGACCGTCGGTCAAATGCTGGCAAAAGAAGGGTTCGCTGAGCGCTACAACCAGCAAACGCCGATTTACTTGCATGAATTTCTATACCCCCTGATGCAGGGCTATGATTCCGTGGCGGTACAGGCGGATGTGGAGTTGGGCGGAACCGACCAGAAGTTTAATCTGGCGGTGGGGCGCGATTTGCAGCGCCATTTTGGCCAAACACCGCAGTTTGGCTTGCTGATGCCGATTTTGCTGGGCACCGATGGTGTGCAGAAAATGTCGAAATCGCTCGGCAACTATGTGGGCTTGCAAGAGAACGCTCTTTCGATGTACTCCAAGCTCGAAAAGACGCCCGACACCCTCATTCCTGACTATTTTGAGTTGCTGACCAATCTGCCCCTGGATGGGCTGCCGGAGAATCCGCGCGATCGCCAGAAGCTACTTGCACTCACAGTGGCCAGCCAGTTCCATGGAGAGCCAGCGGCCAAGGATGCCCAAAAAGCGGCCATGACGTTGGTACAAGGCGATGCGGCTCAGGCCGAAGCCGTTCCTGAGTTCTCGATGGAAGGGGTCGAGTTTCCCGTGAAAATTTTCTACCTAGTCGCAGCCAGCGGACTCTGCCAGAGCAGCTCCGAGGCCCGACGGCAGATTAAAGGAGGTGCCGTGCGTCTAGACGGCGATCGCCTCACGGACGCAAATCAAACTTTTGAAACACCGGAAAGTCTCAGTGGCACGGTGCTACAAGTGGGTAAAAAGAAGTTTGTGCGGCTCGTATCGTAAGGGTTGCCCCCGCGATCGCCAAGACTCGATAGGATGGAGAATAGGAAGTACCAAATTCTCGACAGGACTTGTTACCAGAAGTCTGCCAGAGTTGTTGGATCACTTTGGTTGTGGATTTGAGCGGCGGATACTCTGGCGTAGTGCATCCACGTTGGAGAGATAGAACGCAGATGAACGCGGATGGACGCAGATGAGTGGTTTTAGTCTGTGTGGTGCCTGCGGTTTGGGCGATCGCCCCACAACCACCACGGCTCCAACCTGCACACGACTCAGCCCAACTCGGAGCATCAGTTCCTATCGTCCGCTCAGTCGCGTCCTGAAAGTAGTCTTATCAAAAACATCAAAAAGTAGCCACGTCAAAGATAAAGATTAATCGGCTCATTTGAGCTAAAGCTTAAAAAATAGGTTTGAATCAAGGTTGAGGAGTACAGCGTAGCGGCATGGATTTAGTTGCATTACAAAATTGGTTAGACAACGCATCCTTTGCGGTTTTGTTCATCACAATGCTGGTCTACTGGGTGGGCGTAGCCTTTCCCCAAGTGCAGGTATTACCGACGGTGGGAGCCACGGGAATGGCGATCGCCAACATCGGCTTAGCCGCGCTGTTGGGTTCCCGCTGGCTGGAGGCGGGCTACTTCCCTCTCAGCAATCTGTATGAGTCTCTCCTTTTTATTGCCTGGGGCATCACAGCGGTTCACTTCCTGGCAGAAACCACCAGTCAGAGTCGACTCGTCGGGGCGTTTACGGCCCCTGCAGCCATGGGGATCACCGCTTTCGCAACCCTCTCGCTGCCCGCCCAGATGCAAAAAGCCGAGCCGCTAGTGCCAGCGCTCAAATCCAACTGGCTGATGATGCATGTGAGCGTCATGCTCCTAAGCTATGCCTGTTTGATGGTGGGGGCATTGCTGGCGATCGCCTTCCTCATTCTCACTCGTGGTCAAGCCGTTGAGCTCCATGGCAGTTCCATTGGCACGGGAGCTTATCGCGATGCCCGCTATCGGCTGCGTCGCGCTGGGCAAGAGGTTATCCCGCAAGAGGTGATTCCGCAAGAAGCAGCGACTCTATCCACAGAGGAAGCCATTGTCACATCGGGCAACACTGCATTGGGCAACACTGCTGTGCTCAATCCTCCTCAAGCGGCCACCACAAACGTTGCTCCTCTCACCCCTCAGCGCCTGAGCTTGGCCGACACGCTCGACAATGTCAGCTATCGCATTATCGGCCTGGGATTTCCTCTGTTGACCATTGGCATCATTGCTGGGGCGGTCTGGGCCAACGAAGCCTGGGGATCATACTGGAGCTGGGATCCCAAAGAAACCTGGGCACTCATCACCTGGCTCGTATTCGCCGCTTATCTCCACGCCCGACTCACACGCGGCTGGCAAGGGCGTCGTCCCGCTATCATCGCAGCGTCCGGATTTCTCGTGGTTTGGGTGTGCTACCTAGGGGTGAACTTACTTGGCAAGGGATTGCACAGCTACGGCTGGTTTTTCTAAGCTGTCTGACGTATGCCCTGGGCACCACCCGAGCCAAAAATCCGATACAATCCAGTGGTTTCATTAGGTTTGATTAATGGATCAAAATTTCAGTTTGCTGGGTGATGACGAAGTGCTACACGTTCGAGCCGGACGCGTGCTCGTCCCCAACTCCACATTCAAGGTGAGCGAGTTTTTAGATGCCCTAGCTCAGGTGGTGAGCGAATTTGAAGAAGAGTGGGTGGAGGAATGCGAGGACTGGTTCAATAATGGGTTGCGCTGCGAGGTTCTGCGGTTTGGCAATCAGGGCTGGCAGCGAGGACGCGTTCGCATTCGTCTAGAGTTTTCTCCTGACCAGCAGAAGCTACTGCGGGAGCAACCTCCCCGCCGTCGGATGCGACCCGGACGCCCCACGCCGGAGGATGTGTATTCTGCGCAGGTCGAAGAAGTACCCTACGAAGAATTTGATGAGGAGTACTAGGGGCTGTCATCGATTAGGTATCAAAGTTCTTCCACAGAAGCGTTTACAGCCCCTCGCTCATGTTGCTGGGGCGGGCGCGTAAACACTTATTCTGCAAGGCTTCTGAAATCAATTGATGACGCGCCCTAACGCATGAACGGGCGATCGCCCATCCAACACGCCCCTGAACCATCATGACGCATGCCTTCTCCTGGACACCTTTTCATGCTCGCCTGCATCAAACGCTTCGGCAACGGCGGTTACTGGAACGGGGTCAACGGATTTTAATTGCGGTGTCTGGGGGGCAGGACTCGGTTTGCCTAGCGCAATTACTCCATGATTTGCAGAAACACTGGCACTGGCATCTGGCGATCGCCCACTGCAACCATGGATGGCGCTCCGATGCCGACGCCAATGCCGACCATGTCAAAGCTCTCGCACAACAATGGCAGCTTCCCTTTTACGGACGCACAGCAACCGAGGTAATCCTGTCAGAAGCCCAAGCGCGAGAGTGGCGCTATGCCATTCTGATCGATATTGCTCGCCAGGATGGCTATACCTCCATTATCACAGGGCATACGGGGAGCGATCGCGCTGAAACCCTGCTCTACAACCTAATGCGTGGCAGCGGAATCGATGGGTTGCAGGCGCTCACGTGGCGGCGATCGCTCGGAAAAGACCTCACCCTCGTCCGCCCCCTGCTCGACTTCACCCGCTCCGATACCGCCGAGGTCTGCGAAGATCATGACTTAAAGATTTGGTACGATACGACCAACGATGACCTAAGCTTTGCCCGCAATCGCATTCGCCAAGAAGTGGTGCCCTATCTGCAAGAGCATTTCAACCCGCAGGTAGAAACGCATTTGTCCCACACCGCCGAATTGCTGCGGGCTGACGTGACGCTTCTCGAAGCCTTAGCCGAACGCCTCCACCACCGTGCCAGCGATCCTAACGCGACCAATCGCCTCAGTCGCTCCCTGTTACAGTCTGCGCCCCTGGCCCTGCAACGACGCGTGGTTCGCCGGTTTCTCAAGCAGCAACTGCCCAGTTTGCCACAATTCGACCATATCGAGAAGTTGGTACAGCTCCTAGATGCTCCCAACCGCAGCCAAAGTGATCCCTTTCCAGGCGGCGCGATCGCTCGGGTTGATGGAGATTGGGTCTCCTTGCAAGCCCCAGGTTCGCCCAACAATACCTCTAACAATTAATGGCTAGGTGTAATAAGACTAAGTCCGGTTAAATAGCCGCAAAACCCAACTATCGTTTGCGCCCGCTGCGTTGTAGCGGGCGCAAACGATAGTTAGGTTCTTCAACCGGATTTGATATAACACCCAGCCCTTCAAACCGCAAAATCCACCTGAGGGTTAGCTTCCGCCGCGTAGATTTGATGCATAACCCTCAAGAAACAAACTCGGGCGCTTGATTTTGGGTCAGGCTCGTGATTAGCTGGCGCATCTCGGCGATCGCCTGCAATTGATAGTCGCTAGTTTCTTGGAACTGGTTCATGACAACAGTAATCGCATCAAGCTTCTCCTGGATAGCAGAAAGGTCTCCAGTGGCCTGCTGCGCATTTTCCTGCACGAGGTTCAAGCGTCCCCACAGCTCACCCACAGCTGCTTTTTCCGCAAGCATGGATTGCTCTAACTCTTGCAGCACATTCCAACGCTCTTCCTGTTCGGTGGCCTGCTGATCAACCATCGCTTGCTGCTGAGAAATACCATCCTGTACGCCCTGAAGCTCATCCTGAGCCTGCTTCAATTGCTCTGACACATCACGCTTTAGATCATCCAGGCGACCGAGGACAGGGGAAAGGTCAATTTCCTGCACGTCTCCATCTTCTGCGTGTTCACCTGTACGGCGACTCAGGACTTGCTGATGTTGCTTCAGGACATCACGCCGTTCCTGTACAGTACGACGCTGCCCAACCAGCGTTTCCTCTAGCATCCGATAGCGATCCTGCTCGTCCGCCAGTTCCGACTCAAGTCGCAAGCGATCATATTCACTGGCACCGTCAATTTGGCCTTTCATAGTATCGATTTCTTCTTGCTGCGCCGTCAGCTCTTCCTCCTGAATGCCAACAAATTTGGCCATTTTCTCCAAATCTTTAGTCAGGTTATCGACGGTTTGTTGTAATTCATCAATATTCATCTGATCCAGCGCTGACACATCCACTGTACCCAGCGTGAACTGATCAGAAGAGTCAGCTAGATGGCAAACATGTTGCTGTAAATCCTCTTGCCGTTTTAATTGAGCCGTCAACGCATCAATATACTCTTGCTTCGACACTAGCGTTTGCTGCCGCCCAGCTAGCTCGACTTTGGCAGCTTCCAACGCAATCTGTGCCGCCTGATACTCTTGCCAACGCTGCTGGAGTTGGTGGACATTGCCGTCCAGCGATTCTTGACGCTGTTGGGCAGAACCCCGCTCCGGCTCCAGCGATTGTACCTGCTGGTTGTAGCCTTCTCGCTGCTGGTTAAGGATGTCGTAGGAATGATTCAGTTCTGCCCGAACGGTATCTGTGGGAGCGATCGCCCCCGATAGGCGATCGAGCAACTCCTGCATCTGCTGCGCTTTTTCATCATCCAGGGCTGCCATCTGTGACAACTCGCCCTGCCGTTCCTCTAGCTGATTCATCTCCCCTTGGAGGTGTGCCCAGGCTCCCTCAAGCTCCTGGCTCTTGCGCTCATACTCTTGCTGCTGCTGCTCAACACTTTCCCGTAGTGCTTCGATTTCTTGCCGCTGTTCTTCCAGTTTTGCAAAATCATCTTCCATTTCCTGGAGCTGTTCTTGCCGTGATTCCAGCTCCATCTCCCGCCGATTTAGCTCCTGGCTCTGGTAAGTGAGAGATTCCTTCCACTGTTCAATTTCTTCTTCCTGTGACTTGGAGCGATCTTGCATCCGTGAAAAGTTCTGCAAAATCGTGACCAATTGCCGACCCGCTTCCGAATGGCGCTGTACCTGTTTGCTGCCTGTCAGTTCAACCATGACCAGCGCCCCAGCATTATAGTTGCTGCAATCATCGGGCGCATTGATGACTTCATCAGGCACAGCTGACCAGTTATTTTCCCCACGTTGGCAGGCTAATAACTTAAGCTCAACCTTGGTTGAGCGGATAACTCCACCTTTTTTCTGTACTTCGGCGAGATACAGCACGCTAATAGTCCTCTTCCGTATCTGTTTAGACTGAACACTAATGACACAATGCCATCCATCCCACGCATCCAGAACCCTGGATAGACTCCCCGGAAATTAACTTGCTAGCTTTCCTATAAAGCAAAAAATATTCTCATAATCTACGATTTAGAGAGCACATTCCTAGCTGCTTCAGGATACCCAGAGAGTGCTTGCTTGAAACGAATTTTCTCAGATTTCCACAAATGGGTGGGAATGGCATCTGAGAGGCGATCGCACCCCACCTCGCAGCATTCGCGCAGTGCCTCACCCTGATGCTTCTAA
>JBCBSL010000102.1:0-15317 GCA_039819145.1 Cyanobacteria bacterium J06638_22 | reverse complement strand
CCCTCCATCCCCAGATAGTCAGGGGATGGAGGGTGAACCAGCGAGTCCCACAGGACAGCCAGACCATCAGCTTCAGTCGTCTGCATCGTTTGCAAGATCACCTGACATTGCGACAGCAACGGGCTAATCCTGACCCCTTCGTAATCGGGAGTATACTTCCGTAGACGATTCATTCCTTCGCCCAGCAAGATCATGGCTCCCCGCCCATTTTGGTTGCTGAGGTGGTAGAAAGCCACAGCAATTTGCAAAATGCCCTGATATAACGTGCGTTCCGGTTCGCCTGCTTCCATCCAGATGGCTTCCAGCGTGTCATGACAGGCATAAAATTCTCGCTGGTTGAACTGCTCGATACCCAGCCAAAACTCCTCCGGAAGTGCCTCGGTCATGCGATCGCTCCTACACGCTTGCCTTCAGCCTATCACCCCCAATACTGCCACCGAAGACGTTGCATGGGTGCAGCTTGGGTGGATTCAGGCCAGGGGAGATCTCAGAGGTTGCTTGCGCGCTGGCTTCGACTGCATTCAGCCAGCACGCTGTTCTATGCCAGAACCACTTCGAAGGCATACCCTGACTGTGCCCTGAGCGCAGTCGAAGGGCACAAACTCAAAGGGGGAAACCTGCGGCGATCGCCTTAGTTCAGCATCCGGTCTTCGGCGGGGGGCAAGAAGCTGTCGTCAAACACCGTTTCTACCGCTGGAGTGTTGCTCAGGCCAAAGCCTTCGACCACCTGGGCGATCGTGGTTTCAAGGCGAGCGGGGTCAATGCCACCGAGGCCGTTTTCTTCAACCTCTGGGCTGAGGATCAGACTATCCAATGCCAGGTCGAGGCGGTAGCGCTCAGTTTCCTCATCGAAAACACCCCCTTCGGCAAACTGGGCAATTGTAGCGAAGGCACCGTCCGTGTCCTCAATCATGTCTTGTGTGCCCCGTAGGTAGGTCGCGACAAAACTACGGACAATTTCGGGGTTTTCTTCCAGGTAATCCCGCCGCACGATAATGGCGTTGCCGTACAGGTTCAAGCCATAGTCGTTGTAGTAGAAGACGTTGAGTTCTTCAAGGGGAAAACCCGCTTTGCCCAAGGGCGGAATGCAGGAGGTAGAGAAACAAGACGCGGCATCATATTCCCCTTGTGCGAGGAGGGTTTCACGCAATCGAGGTTCGACATTTGCCCAGCTAACGCTGGCCTCGTCGATACCGGTGACGCTGGCAAACACAGGAAACAGTCGGCGAGCGGAGTCGCCTGCGGGTGCGCCAATGGTTTTACCTTCTAGCAGCGATGGATCGGTAATTTCGGAGGGGCCGAGGGAAACGATGGAAAGGGGCGATCGGTTGAACTTAATCGCAACAGCGACCAGTTCCTGATCCGGATTATTTTCGTTGAATTCGATCATGGCGTAGATGTCGCCTTCGCCGATGTCGTACTGCCCGGCGGCGATTTTGGTAATGGAGTCGGCGGAGCCAAAGCCGCGCTCAAAGGTGATGTCTAGCCCTTCTTCTTCAAAGTAGCCGCGATCGACCGCGACGGTCAGTCCCGCATCAATCCCTTGCAGCAGCCAGGAGAGGGTAAAGCTAACGGGGGTGAGGTCTTGGGTTTCTGCGGCAGGAGCCTCAGTGCTTTCGGCACTCTCTTCGGTGGCAGCGGGTTCGGTCTCGACAGATGTGGGCGACGAGGTGCAAGCCCCTAATCCAAAGGTGACGGCCAGTAAGGAGATGCCGAGTAAACGACGGATATGATAGTGAAGCATTGGCAATTTCTTATGGGTGGGCTGGAATATATAGAAAGTATTAAATGTAAATCAGCTCTCTCCGTTTGTATTCGAGAGCACGATTTGTCAACGTCGTCTGTCGGGGAGGGTTGGTGGAAACCGGGGAGATCGCCCGGACACAGCCGTCCAACGGTCGTAGCAAGACGCACCTAAAGGGTCACCGAATCCAATGCACGGTGCGTTGTTCGATGACCGCACAGATAGCATAGAGCGCAATTCCCATTAGCCCCAGGGCAAACAGGCAAAGGAATGCCAAATCAATCTCAAAGGAGGCAGTGGCACTGACGATGAGATAACCGATGCCCCGATTAGAAGCAACGGTTTCAGAAATCACCGACCCGATGAATGCTTGCGAGATGGCGATTTTGAGGGAGGCGAATAGATAGGGCAGGGAATGGGGAAAGCCGACCTTCTGAAACAGCTCAAACTGGGATGCACCAAGGGATTTCAGCACGTCCCGCATTTCAGGCTCTACGGTCGCTAACCCAAGGGACACATTGACGGCGATAGTGAAGAACGCCAGCAGGAAGGCTGTCACGACGGCGGGAATGGTACCGATGCCAAACCAAATGGCGAGGAGTGGCACGATCGCCACTTTTGGAATCGTGTTAAACCCAACCAAGATGGGATAGAGGGTGGTATAAGCCACCTTGGAATAGCCGATGAGGAAGCCCAGCAGCAATCCGGTGACCAGGGCGATCGCAAAGCCAATCAATGTCGTTTGCAAGGTGACCAGCGAGTTTTTCCAAACCACATCGCCCCATTCCCCAATCGTGGCAAAGATGGCACTGGGAGCGGGTAAGACGAACTCGGGAATGCCAAAGGCCTTCACTGCAATTTCCCACAGCACGAGGCAAACGGCGATCGCCAGCATCGGCAACACATAGGTCGCCACCTTGGAGCCGAGAAACTGTTTCCAGGCCATGCGATCAGTTGACGGCTTCGCCTGCGTGGGTGTGGTCGTGGTCATTCCTGCAAAATCTCTCTCATTTCAAAGCGTGTCGAGTCGTGCTCACTGGCTTGAGTGGTGGGCGATACCCACCAAGACCGTATCCAGGTGCCGTGGTTCTTGTTTACCTGGAGTTGGCCCAGCTTTGGGCTAATGCTGAATATGGCGGCGGAGGCGGTCGTAGAGATGATGGAACTCATCGGTAAACGTCATCTCCATCGTCCGGGGGCGCGGCAAATCGACCGTTAGCTCCAACACAATCTGGCTCGGACGTGGGCTCATCACATACACCACATCCGAGAGGTAGAGAGCTTCCCGCAAATCATGGGTAACCAGCATCGCTGTACACTGCGTCCGTTGCCAAAGCGCCTGCATCATCTCCCACATATCCTCGCGGGTGAAGGCATCCAGCGCCCCAAAAGGTTCATCTAGCAACAGCACCTCGGGCTGATGGATCAAGGCTCGACAGAGGGAAGCTCGCTGCTTCATGCCCCCCGACAACTGCCAGGGATAATGCTTCTGGAAGTTATCTAGCCCTACCGTTGCCAGCAACTCCCGTGCGGCCCGCTGGTACTCCGGCAGCTTTCGGCGAAACTGCTGTTTGTGTGGTTGCACCACCTCTAGCGGCAGCAGCACATTCTGCAAGGTATTACGCCAGGGCAGCAGCACCGGATTCTGAAAGGCAATACCGACGCTATGCAGAGACCCATTGACTGGACTTCCCTGAAAATTCAGCGTTCCCTGTTGCACCGGGAGCAGCCCCGATACCATCCGCAGCAGTGAGGTTTTCCCGCAACCGCTGGGGCCAACGATGGACACAAATTGCGATCGCTCCACCCCAAACGACACCCGATCCAACACCGTGGTGGTATGTCCTTGCGATTCATAGGTGAGCGAAATGTCCTGAAATTCCAGCACCGGATGGGGCGCAGCGACTTTAGACAATTGATCTTCGGTCAGCGGCGAGTCCAACATGGTTCGACCTCAAGCAACGGGCGAGCAAGAAAAGGGTTCGGAAGATGACGTAGTCGCGGTAGACCACCGACACTAACGCAGGGAACGTCGAGCCAGCAGCAGTTAGAACCCTATCAAAATCCATATTGGGAAGGCAATTGGGAAAGCATCTATACTTTCCGCATGGATCCTCGATCGTTCCTTATCCTCAGCGAAAGAAGACGCCCAAAATGTGCTTCTCATTACCATTTGCGCAAATTTCGCCTTTGGATAGCAAGGGGCCTGTGTTTCGCTATACGTGGCCAGACGACGCAGCAGCGATACCTTGAGGGGCGGTAGGGATTGGGGCAACGTTTCGCTGGCTGGGCAGTTTGGCGATCGCAACTCGAGTCCAGGCATCTTTTCCCAATAACCCGTGCGCGATGACCCAGGCTCGCACGAACGCTTCAATGCACACAACATTATTCAGAGAGGCACGTCGTTTCTATGGAAAACGATCTAATTATCACGGGCGTAATCGATGGTTCCCTCACTGGCGGGCTTCCCAAAGCCATCGAGCTGTATGCCGTCAACGATATCCCTGACCTCAGCATCTATGGGTTGGGTTCGGCCAATAATGGCTTCGGAACCGATGGTGTCGAACTGACCTTGAGCGGCTCTGCGGATGCAGGCAACTTTATCTATGTTGCCCTTGATGACACAAGCTTCAACGAGTTTTTTGGATTTGACCCCGATTTCACCGATGACGTGGCAGAATTCAACGGCGATGACGCGATCGAACTGTTTCTAAATGATACGGTTGTCGATATCTTCGGTGAGATTGATGTAGATGGAACCGGGCAGCCTTGGGAATACCTGGATGGCTGGGCCTATCGGACGGACGATACAGGGCCAGATGGTTCCACGTTTGTGCTGGGCAACTGGTCCTTCAGCGGAATCGATGCCCTAGATAACGAATCAACCAATGCAGGTGCAGATTCCCCCTTCCCTATCGGCTCGTTTATGGTGATGGATCCAGGAAACGGAGATGACCTAACGCCGATCTACGACATCCAGAGAGAACAGCACACGTCTCCGTTGGTAGGACAATCGGTGACGACCGAAGGGATTGTGACAGCGGTCGATACCAATGGTTTTTATGTTCAGGATGCAAATGGCGATGGCAACATTGCGACGTCAGATGCCCTGTTCGTCTTCACAGGCAGCGATCCAACGGTTGCGGTGGGAGACGAGGTTGAAATTGAGGGGACGGTTTCCGAATTTACGCCGGGGGGAGTCGAGACTCGTAACCTCTCGACCACCCAACTGAGCAACGCCACTGTCACCATTCGTTCCAGTGGCAATGCGCTCCCGAACGCTGTATTGCTCGGGGCGGGTGGACGACTCCCTCCCACCGAGACTATTGATGATGACGCCTTTGGCACGTTTGACCCTACGACCGATGGCATCGACTTCTTCGAATCCCTGGAAGGGATGCGGGTGACCGTAGAGAATGCTGTAGCCGTTTCGGGAACAAACCGCTTTGGCGAAATCTTCACGGTGGCCGATCGCGGCGATGGTGCCACCGGATTAAGCACCCGAGGCACACTCAACATCAGCCCGGACGACTTCAACCCCGAAAAAATTCAGATTGATGAAGATAGCGGCATTTTTGACTTCGAATTTCCCGATGTGAATGTCGGCGATGTGTTGGGCGATGTGACCGGGGTTGTTGGCTACAGCTTCGGCAACTTTGAGGTGTACCCAACCGAAGATTTCACCGGCAACATCGAGTCGGCAGGGTTGCAAGCCGAAACGACAAACCTGGTGGGTACCGCCGATCAGGTGACCATTGCTAGCTACAACGTGCTCAACCTGGATCCCATTGTTGAAGATGTGAACAATGTGGATGAGCAAGACCCGGGTGATGTGGATGATGATGAGGGGGATGGGCGGTTTGCGGCGATCGCCGAGCAAATCGTCAACAACCTGCAAAGCCCTGACATCATTGGTTTGCAAGAAATCCAGGACAACACTGGAGCCGAAATCAACGATGGCATCACGGCGGCAGACGAGACCTTGCAGCGACTGATCGATGCGATCGCCGCCGCAGGTGGGCCAACCTACAGCTTCGTTGACAATACCTTCATCGGCGAAAATACCAGTGGCGGGCAACCCGGCGGCAACATCCGCACGGCCTTCCTTTACAACCCCGACCGGGTGACGCTGGATCCCGATTCGGTGCAAACCATCGGTGGACAGGGCGAAGGCGAAGCCTTCGAGGGTGCCCGGTTGCCCCTAGTGGCTGACTTTGAATTCGGTGGCGAAACAGTTACCGTCGTCAACAACCACTTCTCTTCAAAAGGTGGCAGCGCTCCTATCCTAGGGGTTGAGCAACCCTTTGAAGCGCGGCAGGAAGAGGTAGACGTCAACGGGTCGCTCGATGAGCGACAGGCGCAATCGCAAGCGGTGCGCGACTTTGTCGATGGGGTTGCCAATGCGGATGCCAATGCCAATTTGGTTGTATTGGGCGACCTCAACGAATTCGAGTTCGTGTCCCCGGTTGAGGATTTTGTGACCCAAAGCGGTTTCACCAACTTGACCGACACCCTCCCCGAAAACGAGCGCTATACCTTTAATTTCCAGGGCAATTCCCAATCGCTGGATCACATTCTGGTGAACGGCCGCCTCACGGATGTCGCAGAGTTCGACATCGTACATACCAACTCCGAATTCGCCGCGACCTCAGATCGGGCAAGTGACCACGACCCGTTACTGGTGCGCCTCGATATCACCGCGCTAACGACTGACCCCGGCCCAACACCTGGACGGGATGTGATCTTCGGAACGGATGGTCGAGATGTTGTCAATGCTCTGGCTGGTAACGATTTGGTTCGTGGTTTGGGCGGAAATGATCGTCTGGCCGGAGCTGAGGGCAACGATCGCCTCTTCGGTGGCGATGGCAACGACCTGCTCCTGGGTGGCGCAGACAATGACGCGATCTTCGGCAACACCGGAGATGATGTCCTACGGGGGCAGGAAGGCGATGATCGCCTCTCCGGCGCTAATGGCAACGATCGCCTCCTGGGTGCTGCCGGAGCGGATTTCCTCTTTGGGGGTGCGGGCAACGATCGCCTCTTTGGCGGTGGCGACGATGACGTCCTGCGCGGCAACGATGGTAACGATATCCTACGCGGCAATATAGGGAACGATCGCCTCCTCGGCGGGGCAGGCAATGATCGCCTCCTAGGTGGTCCCGGCAACGATCGTCTGCGGGGTGGCCTTGGCAATGACATCATCCGCCCAGGCGCTGGACGCGACTTTGTCGAGTTGGGCCAATCGGATGGCTCTGACCGCGTCGTTGGCTTCGACAGCGTCGATCGCGTCGTCCTGTTGGGGACACTCAGCCGCGATGATCTGACCCTGGCCCAGCAAGGGAACGATGTTGTGGTTCGGGTCGGGGGCGATCGCCTCGCTCGCTTCAAAGGCATCAGCGTAGATGTCCTGGAAGCCAGCATCGTGTAGCACACAAGCACGCTTTCCTTGAAACAAGCTCAAGCTCCAGATTGCCTAGGCGCTGGGGCTTTTTTCATGTTTACATTTCTGTTCTGTTCTCGTATCAAGTTCGGTTAAATAGCCGTAAAGCCCAACTATCGTTTGCGCCCGTTGCAGCGGGCGCAAACGATAGTTGGGTTCTTCAACCGGTTTGATATCAGATCTGGAAATGCTTGCTGAGCAAGCGGTTCACAAAAAACATATCGGGATTTTACTATTCGGACACGTCCTCACATGGGGAAGTAAATGACTGGATGCCAGCTTTTCCGCAGTAGTTCCCCCGTCAGGCTAGGAACCGATAACTCAATCAGCTTGCCCACATTGCGGGAGGCACTGGCGATCGCACTAATATCGACATCCACCGCCAACTCCAGAATCTCCGTTAGCGCATTCCCCACAAGAACTGACGTCTGTACATCAATGCCCAACTGTTCTAACTCTTGTTTCCGCTGAGCCAGCACCTTAGTCGCATTTTCTTCTTCGTACTTCCGCAACTGGGCATTTCGCCTCACCTCATCCACCACCCAGCACAGCAAGCATCGGTCGAGCGGGTGCCCCGCTTGCGCCGCGGACTTGATCTGCCCCAGCGTGTACTGAGCGGCTTCGCTGTCGTCGTAGGGCACTAGCAAGTACCGAAATAAATTCTGACAGCGCAAGGCCAACTCCGCATTGGTGTAGGCGGAAATGAGATTGGGGCGCAGGATCATCATGGGGACGGTGAGCCGCTGGCAAACATTGATCATGGTGCTGCCAAACAGCTTTTCACTCAGCAAGCTCCGTCCGGGCGTTCCCAAAATCACCAGCTCCACAGGTTGGCTGCGCAACACCTCAGCAATCTGGACGCTGGGGGTGCCCGATTTTACTTCGATCTTGACCTCGATCCCCTCCGGTACATCGTCTAGGGCAGCGGAGAGGCGATCGCGCGCCACCTGAATTTTCTCCTCATTGAGGCGGGGGACAGCGCCCTCTGCCAACGGCGCAACATGGAGAAATACCAATGTCTTCAGTCCGCTCTCGGCCAGTTGGGGTACAAATCGCACCAAACGATGCAACCCATCCGTAAAGTCAGTGCAAATCAGCGCACTCTGAAACATCGTGACCACCCCAAATCTGGAGAGCAAGCTTTTCCCAAAGGCTATCACCTTTGCCCACTCTCCATGGCAATCGTTTACGTTTCATTAGCCGAGCTTGCAGACCTCAGCTAAACAGCTCTGAAATCGGGCAACTGAAGTCGGGGAGCAGTGGACTGGTAAGGCGGTCGGCAGCGAACAGTGTGCACGCTTTCGTTAGCAGGGCATCCTGACGGCGAAAGACATCGATTTGCTGCCGGAAGCGATCGCAAATCCAGTATTCCGACACGCCCTGCACCGAGTAGAGTTTGAGCTTGAAGGTGCGATCGCGCTCCCGATCTTTCTCCGAATTAGATAGCACTTCAACAATCAGCTCCGGCGGTACAATCAAATGTCCTGCTTCGTCCAAACCATTTTCTAGGCGGGCAGAACTGACCCAAACCACATCCGGAATAACATTGTCTGCCTCTGAAAAGATGACGCCAGGCGTCATCACGGCCTCACCTCTTCTAGGGGCGCTTGACCATTGATTGAGGACAGCATAGATTTTTCCTGCAATCCGTTGATGATGCCAATGCGGAGCACGGGTCACAAATAAGTCTCCATCGATAATTTCGTAGCGATTGCCGTTTTCGGGCAGACTTTCGAGATCCGCAACCGTCCAGCGGACGCGATTGGATGTGACTGAAGTCATAGAATTGCCTCCCGGCTTGCCAGCGTGTTCCTATTATCCCAGATGAGTTTTTGTGGGGGTTCCATATATCTGTTTAGCAAAATCATCCCCTTAGCGGTGTTTGCCTTGAGGCAGATCAGTACAATGAAGTCTTGTGTGATTGGATTCTGCCTGGTATTTCTACACTCAAATCGATTCTCACATCCCTATCTCCAAGCTCCAATTCACGGCTCCAAACGTCTCAAAGACCTAGCTCATGACCTCTAGAACACGTGGTGACAAAGCTGAAGCCATCCTCGAAGGCGCAATGCAACAGTTTATGGCAAATGGCTATGCTGCCACTAGCATGGATCAGGTAGCAACGGCTGCAGGCGTTTCCAAAGCAACGGTGTATAGCCATTTTCAAGATAAAGCGAGTCTCTTTGCAGCCTTAATTCAGAAAATGGCGGCGAAGAAACTGGGGGTTTTCTTTGACCTAACCCAGCTCCATCGGCAACCGCAAAGCCCTACGGAAAGCCTGACGCAGGTTGCTTGCTCCATGCTCGATACAGCCTGCACCGATGAACAGTCATCGGCGTTTATGCGACTGATTGTAGCCGAATCCCAACGCTTTCCAGAACTGGCCACGACCTATGTAGAAAACATAGCCAAGCCTGTAATTGCTCAGTTGACGCAATTCCTCGACAGCCATCCTCAACTACATCTGAGCGATCCAGAAGCCACGGCTCGCATATTAATTGGCTCTTTGGTGTATTACATCATCCTCGAAGAAATCTTGGGCGGTAAGCAGACGCTTCATATGGAGCGCGATCGCCTGGTTTCAACCTTAGTAGAGAACATCGTGCAGTCCGCTTCATGACCCTTAAGGACAGGACAAAAAACTAAACCCGGGCTAAAACCCTTGATTTTGGGTAGCGTAGCCGGTGCCCACGCTACCCAAAATCAAGGATCCTCTGTGTCTTGTCTTGCACTCAGTCATCCCCTTTGAGAAGCCTCAAATCGAGATTAGGCAAGGCGCTATATAGCGAAATGTTGCGATTTGTCTGAAGTTGTAAAAATGGGTACTGCTTGGTTAATAATGGCGATTAAGGTTTGTCGGCCAAGTTCTAAAGGAAACGTGCACAATGACTTCCAAGCAAACATATACCTTTCGTGCTGGCTGGGCACTGTTGCTGCTCGCCATTAACTTCCTTGTTGCAGCCTACTACTTTGGCATCATCAAGTAGGAATTTATCTTTTTTCACCCGCTATCCTCTGGGGCGATCGCTCTAGGGGATTTTCTTATCGGTTTTTATGAAGTTCTAAGGCAGAACGTTTCTGTCTCATTTCCTGGAAGGCTAGCATACGAAGCTTGCTAGCTTTACATTCAAACTTCCTGTACGTCCTTGGGATATCGAATAGAGTTGTTATCTATGGCCAATGGGATCGATTCATTCAGTTCCTCGGCTGAGGCTAAACCGCAGCCCTCAACCGATACCCTGTTGCGAGTACTGCAGCTCACCAGCCCGACGCTACCAGTTGGAGCTTACACCTACTCCGAAGGGTTGGAAACCTTGGTGCAGCAGCAACAATTAACAACAGCAGAGGCATTAGAAAGTTGGCTCCAACTGGAATTGAACCACGGCACGATCCGCCTAGAAGCAGCAGCGATCGCTCAAACCATGGCCGCCCTAGCCCATGCCAATCACTCGACCGTCCAATACTGGAACGATTGGCTCTCGGCTCTACGCGAAACCGAGGAGATGCGGGAACAGAGCTGGCAGATGGGGCGATCGCTCAATCGCTTGCTCTGCAAACTGGCTCCTTCCCTAGCAGAAATCCTGGACACGTATGGAGAGCATTGCAACTTTGCTATCGCCTTTGCGATCGCCGCCCAGCACTGGCAAATCGATCCTCAAACAGCCGTGTTGGGCTATCTCCAGAGTTGGTCTAGCAATTTGATCATGGCAGGCGTGCGGTTGATTCCCCTAGGACAAACCACAGGACAGCAGATCTTGCTGAATTTATCGCCCGTTTTAGAAGAAACAGCGATCGCCGCCCAGAGCCTAACCCCCGATGCACTATACGCCTGTAATTGGGGTGTGGCGATCGCTAGCATGAACCATGAAACGCTCTATAGCCGATTGTTTCGTAGCTAAGGGCTTCAACGAAATAGCACTTACAAAATTCGTCGATATGTGGGCGCGACGCGCCCGCATATCAACGAATTTCGCCAGAATGACACGTATTTCGCGTAAGTCCTGAAAAAGTAAAACCCCTGGGAAACAGCGGTCTTTGCCGGACGTCCCATGGGGGTCACTGGAGATTTTATTATCGCGCCACATTCCTAGGGCACCATCCAGAAAACATAGTTGGATGACATCTCTGCGGTATCTGCCCTATCCATATTGGATTGGCTGGCGGCATTGCCGTTGGCACGAGCATCCGATTTGACGGAGCGCTTGACGGGGTGAGTGGATGAAGGTTGCACAGAACGTGCATCGGCATGGGAGGTTTCTCCATCTTCGGTGGGGGCATTTCGACGACCTGTGGGTTGGGATGAGTCGCCATCCTCCTTTGTTTCCAAGTTTTCCAGGTTGGGTAGGTCGAAGAAACTGAAGATATCCATCATGGGTAGGCTCCTGCGTGTAGATGAACGCGGTGCGTTGCACCGTTACGTTCATACTCCTCCGGCCTAACTACGTGAAATCCGCAAGGTTTTAGACACTTTATAAAATGGTTTTTAATGAGGCCTCATTCCCTACCGTTTTGCGGGCATTTCGCAAAGAAGACCGGGGCGATCGCATCCACTTCCAAAACTGGCTACTGTAAAATGCTAGACATTCCTGTTTCGCGACCACGGCATTACTCTGCGGCCACATCACTACAATGCCGGAACAGCCTCACGCGCTTGTTTCTAGCAAATGGCTCAAGCAGGAGGTATTGGCTTCCTATACGCAAGCTAGCAACAAGTGTTGGGTGCCAGATGCCTTACCGGGTTGGTTGTTTGGGTTGAAGGGATACGTGAATCGCGGGAGTCGTCCAATCGTGTTGATTCAATCAACCGTTCGTTTGTGAGTTGGAATGTGTGAGTTGGAATGTGTGAGTTGGAATAATGGTAACGTCACCTTTTCGTGTCGGGATTGCAGGTCCCGTTGGTTCTGGAAAAACGGCGCTCGTCGATTGCCTGTGCAAAGCGATGCGCAGTGATTTCAACCTGGCTGTGGTCACCAATGATATTTACACCCAGGAAGATGCTCAGTTTTTGGTGCGCAGTCAAGCTTTATCGAGCGATCGCATTATCGGCGTTGAAACGGGCGGTTGCCCCCACACGGCTATCCGCGAAGATGCGTCGATCAACCTAGTCGCCCTAGAGAAGTTGGAGCAAACGTTTCAGGATCTCGATTTGGTGTTTGTCGAAAGCGGCGGAGACAACCTCGCCTCTACCTTCAGCCCAGAGCTAGTTGACCTCACCATCTATGTAATCGATGTCGCGGCGGGAGACAAAATTCCCCGCAAAGGCGGCCCTGGCATTACCCGCTCAGACCTACTAATCATTAACAAAATTGATCTGGCCCCGCTGGTTGGAGCCGATTTGGAAGTGATGGATCGGGACACCAAGAAAATGCGCGGCGATAAACCCTTTGTTTTTACAAATCTCCGCATCGGCCAGGGCATTCCGACGATTTGTGAGTTTATCCAACTGCACATGGGTCGTCCCTTGCCTCAGGCAACTGCCTAGATGCAGGTTACTACGCTCCAGACACTTGGTATCACCTTACGTATTGAGATTAGGAGCCATCATTTTTGAACGCCCTGCACCGCAGGGCGTTCAAAAATGATGGGGTTTTACTTGAGCACGTAGCGCCATATCACCTGCATTTCTAAGAAACAACATGTCTCTCTAGTTTCTTGGGATGGTGGATGCACCCCACCCACCATCCTATTGAGCTGCCCCATTGAACAGCTCATTACACAGGTCTTTCCACGACAGGAATTGGAAAGGCTGCAAACTGGGTTTCGCGCAAATGGAATGTCAAATCTTGCAAATGCTCGGCTGCGAATTGAAAATAGGCCGCTGCGCGCTGATCTGCCCCAATTTCGAGAAAGTAAACGCCATGCTGTAGAGCAGCTTGTGCCAGAGCAAACTTGCGGACAGCAACAGATGAAAACATGATAAGGTCTCCTCAATTTAATGTTGCAGGGTCAAGTCATGCGAGAAAAACGCACCCATGCAAACAGATGTAATGAATGACGAATAGATCCAGAGATAACGAAGCCGTTGGATGACTCCAACCAGCTCAGTGAGGTGGGGGCGTCAGCAATCCGCGACCTAATAGCGCTATGGCATTGCGTCTAGTAGTAGACTCGAGCGCCAGAGACCTGCCCGGCAGATCAGCGGGCAATATTGAGACAGCAGATCCGCTTGTGCCCGGCTGGGCAGGCGGTGGGCAGCATCGTACCGAGCGATGACCCAGGCAATAATTCGTGCTGTTTCCAAAGGAACACCCACTTCGATCAATTGACGCCAGTAGGTGGGGATCATTTCGCGAGTGCGATTGCGAATGGCTTTTAGTCGAGTCACGGTATACACCTCAATTGAATCTCTTCGTTATGTCATTACTATCTCCTAGAACCTCGTCCACAAGGGTGATTCAGAAGGTGATGAACGCGTGATTTTAGCGGAGCAATCGCGTGATGCGATGGGTAGGTAAGTAGTGATACAGCCAACCTAAATAGGTGATGCTCATCACAAAATACCAAGCCCTTGGTCGATTACTGATACCGAAGATTCGTAAAGGCGCGATCGCGATTAGAGAAAATTGCGCTAGAATTCCGTATTAGGACAGATGAACTAACTAGGCATGTGCCCTTATGAGTATTTTTCAGCGCCTCCAGGATGTCCTGGGGATTGGTGAGTACGACGATGAGTATGACGAGGCTTATAACTACGGTGGAGCCTCTCCCTACCCCGAGCCTTATGGGCAGAGTGCAGGGGAACAACCCCGCCAGCGCGGAGCTGGGGGCGTCAGCAGCAATGTCGTCGGGATGCCAGGGTTGCCAGGAGGCAATCCGGAGGTCATTCTGATGGAACCGCGCACCTTTGATGAAATCCCCAAAGCCGTGCAGGCGCTGAAGGAACGTAAGTCGGTCATTCTCAACTTGGGATTGATGGAGCCCGAACAAGCGCAACGTGCCGCCGACTATGTGGCGGGCGGCGCTTACGCCGTAGATGGTCATCAAGAGCGGCTGGGCGAACAGATTTTCCTGTTTACCCCCAACTTTGTCCAAATCAGTAGTTACAATCCTCAAGAAGCTGTTGCGCCGCCCAATACCACAATGCTGACCCAACCGACCCCACCGGGACGTTCTCCCTGGGTGGGCGGCGGCGCCACTCCTCCTCAGTTTTAGGTCGCGTCGAAGGGTTTTGCCGGAATGACTTCATCTCTCAATCCTTCCCTAAGCCTACGGATGGCGACACCGGAGGACGCACCTGTTGTCTTTGAGTTGATTCAGGCGCTGGCCGACTATGAAAAGCTGTCGGCGTCGGTAACGGGCAATGCAGCGGAACTAGCAACTCACCTTGAGGGCGATCGCCCCTTGGTTGAAGCCGTCCTTGCCGAGTGGGAGGGGCAGGCCGTTGGGTTCGCCCTGTTTTTCACCAACTACTCCACCTTCCTCACCAAGCCTGGCATCTATCTCGAAGATCTGTTTGTACGGCCTGAGCATCGACGATTGGGGATTGGCAAGGCGCTTTTGGGGTATCTGGCCGCGATCGCCCAAAGCCGCCAGTGTGGTCGTCTGGAATGGAGCGTACTGGACTGGAATGCACCCGCGATCGCCTTCTACGAGCGCATTGGCGCATCGGTTCTTCCGGACTGGCGCATCTGTCGGGTGACAGGAGCGGCGATCGCCACCCTGGCTAAGCAAAAGCCCGGGAACTCCCCGTCCTAACGTCTAATATCCAATCCGGTTGAAGCATCCAACTATCGTTTGTGCCCACTGCTAAGCAGCGGGCACAAACGATAGTTGGGTTTAACTGAACACGTAACGCTACAACTCAGCTCCCAAGAGCCGAAGCGGTTGCCAGTTCCTGGATAACAGTTTCTGGCGATCGGGGTGCCCAGCCCAGTTCGTGCATGGCTTTGCTGCCATCAACCCGTACACAGCGATCGTAGAGATAGTGAACCCGTTCCCGGCTAATGGGGGGTTGCCAGTTGAATAGCCGACCAACGGGTGTCAGCAGATTGCCCACAAAGCGCACTATGGGTTCCGAGATTTCGGTTGGGGGGTTGAGTTCGGTGAGCTTGCCGAAGAGGGCGAACATGTCCCGTGTCGTTAGTTCCCCAGCTGAAGCAATGTAGTGGGCTCCGGGGGGGGCTTTGTCCATCG
>JBCBSL010000101.1:0-15382 GCA_039819145.1 Cyanobacteria bacterium J06638_22 | reverse complement strand
AAACAAGGCAGAGCCAAAGCCAGTGCCCAGGGTTACCACCAATTCCACGCCCGTACCCTGAATCGCCCCAAATCCCTGGATATCGGCATCGTTAGCAACGCGTACCGGCCCAATGCCAACCAACCAGCGGTGCTGGAAAACTGGCGCACCCTCCTGAACGGTGTTGGACTGACAGCGGTTTCTCAGGAACTCGTTCCCGATACGGTTAGCGTTTTCCCCCTTCCCGAAGCCTCCGAACCCTAACGGAAGGCTGAGGTTTACGATGCCCCAGCGAAGTCGAATGGAATTTTAGTGGACTTTCTCCTTTCCTTCCCTTCGCTGGAGGCATCAGGTTTTGTCTGTCTGCTGTCGGGTAGTGTTCGCTGGGGACGTTACTCCAAACACTGAAAACCCTTTTCACCCTTCAGCTTGCCATCGAAGCTGAAGGTTTCTGTGCAGCCCGCTTGCCGAGATACTGCCCCAATCAGATAATCGGAAAAATCAGCTTTCCCTTGCTTGTATTGCTGTAAAGCTTGGTCAACGGTCGAACGGCTTTCAAACTCAAAAGCTGCACTATGCAGCATAGCCTCTAGAGTGTTGATGATTTCAGCTTTCCGAAAGCCGTAGGTTGCCCCTCTAAGAACCCAAACTACTTCGCACAAGACGATGTTGGTAACAAAACAAGGTTGATTGTGTTGAATAACGAGAACGGCCTGTTGCCATTGTTGCTCATCATCTCTGGTGAGGTATCGAACGAGGATGTTTGTATCAAGTCCAATCATTCGCGCTCTCGGAAATGACGGTTTCCATATCCTCAAGGGAAGCTCGTTGCATCCCAGGTTGATGAAGGATGCCAGATAACGTTTCGACGGCGACATTGAGAGGAAAAATTTTAACCTGACCGTCTTCGTCAATAACAAACTCGACTCGACTACCGCTAACCAGCCTGAGATGTTGTCGAATTTCTTCGGGCAAAGTAATTTGTCCGGTATCAGTTACTGTCGTACTGAACATAAATAGGATGGCTAGAAGAAGCTAACACTGTAATTCTAGCCGAGCTATATGTATGAGCCTAAGCCGATGCATAAGGCTGTGTCATTAATGAATAGGTTAGTTTGCTCGGCTTGATCCAGTATTTCAGGCGGATGTCTGTAGTCGCGCCTTGTAACAGAGGGTTAGGCGTTTGCCTGCATCAGCGGTATCTTGGAGGAAGGTGGGAGCTGTGCTTCCTTGGTATGTTTTGGCGATCGCTCCTGCGTGCTTTCCGAGACTGGCCGATTGAGAAACATACCAGCATCGCTTTTCCTCCAAGCGCCTCCGTTTCCCTGGAATCCGTGACTTCAGCAATATCCTTCAGATAAGGGAATAGCAACTATGAAATGTTCTATGCTGCATACTCGTCGGGTGATACGGTCGCTTTCATTACTGGCATGTGTCGGCTTGGTCGGTATATCCACATCGGTTCTGGCGCAGTACACGCCGCCGAACCGGGGGTTGCCCGGTCGCCGCGAGGGCGGTGGCACGCGGGGTGGGACAGCCGTTTGTGTGGTGGGCGATCGCTCCCTAGTGGCGTTGATCCCCGAAACGGTATTTGGAACGACCGTTAAGGATGACCCAACCTTCTACTGGTATGTCCCGGCGGTGAATGCCGCTGGCCTGGAATTTCTGCTGCTTGATGAGGCAGGCAATGAGGTGTTTACCCAGATGCTGCCGCCCACCAGCGAAGCCGGTATCGTTGGCATCAAGGTTCCGGCGCTGGGTGATGGGGAACAAGCGGCCTCGCGACTCAATGTCAACGAAGACTATCACTGGTTTTTCTCCATCGTGTGTGATGAGGGCGATCGCTCAGCCGATGTCTTTACCGAAGGCTGGGTTCGCCGCATCCCCCTTGCTGCAACCTTGGCCGGACAGCTTGAAACAACCCCACCCTCCCAGCAAGCCGATATCTTTGCCGATGCCGGGATCTGGTACGACGCGTTGGATACCAATGTCCAAGTGCGATGTGAAGAACCCAACGATTTCTCCTTAGCCGATCAGTGGGTTAATCTACTCGGCTCGATCGGTTTGGATTCTGTGGCGGATGCTTCTCTCAACTCAGCCTGCATCGCGGACTAAGGCGTAGGACGTTGAGCTTCCGTCATGCCCATGGAAATGGGCATCCATCAAATACTCAGCGGTCACTGCAGTTAGCCTTTCTGGATTCCCGCATTCGCGGGAATCACCATTTGATAGTGTGTCCTAGCCTTGATGGTTACGGCCATAGATAAAAAACTGAAAGTTCTACAGCGCAAGACTTTCAGAAGATGACCTGTCCTGAGTTCAATGTATGAGGATAGAACCCCGTCCTTACGTCAGTGCTCTGTTCTTGGCAGGAAGATGCCTTACTTGATCGCTACCACGTTCAGGCTAATCAATGTATCGATCACCCGAATGGTGCTGCAATCGTTGAATAGGTTGAACTCTGACACTTGCTCCATGTCAGAGAAGCCCACTTCATTCAGGTACAGTGCCAGAATGTCGATATCAAAACCAACCTTGTGGACATCATATTGGTTGGTTTGCCCCCCAAACATCACCCGCATCAAATAATGCTTGTCCATGGGCATGAGGTTGGGGTTGAGAAACAGCCAGCAAAGGGTGCGCAAATCCGGCACACTAATCAATAGTTGCCCACCCGGCTTCAGCACCCGATGCCACTCCGTCAGCGTCCGCATCAGCTCGTCGTTGAGCGAATGATAGAAGTGCTCTAGCACGTGGCTGGCATAAATAGCATCCACAGACTCATCGGCGAACTGACTCAAATCCGCCGCATCGCCAATGAAATCGACTTCCGGACGCTCTTCAATGTCCATGATTTTCCAATCGGGATGCGTTTCCTTGCCACCGATATGGAGTCTGAGGGCTTCTGCAGTCTTTACGTCTGTAGTCATAGTCAGATATGAGATGGAGTCGAAGGTGAATACCAGGGGCAAGCTGCGATTTGCTGGGATGCATTTCGAGCTTAGCAACCTGCCAGGCTTAGAGAGTTGGTAGGTTGGGTTATGCTAACGCTAACCCAACGAAGCCTTTGCTGCTGTTGGGTTTCACTTCGTTCTACCCAACCTACGTATATCCCAGTTGTTGGTCGTGTTATTCGTCGTGACAAATCACTAATTTAGTGATTCCCTCTTTCAGCCCGTTGTTTTCTAGCTCGTTGCATTTTTTTGCAGGCATTCTTTACGGGAATGCCTCTAAACCGCCGCCAACCGCTCTAACTTCTCCAACACCGGGTTGGTGGAAACGATGTGTTTTTGTAACCCCAACGCCTCGGGACTGATGCCAAGAGCCAACGCCACCAACTGTGGCAGATGCAGCACGGGCAAGCCAAGCTTTTGCCCGATTACCGATTCCACCTCGGGCTGACGGGAATCCAAATTGAGGTGGCAAAGGGGGCAGGGTGTCACCATGCAATCGGCTCCAGCGGCGATCGCCTCCTGGATATGCCCACCCGCCATCCGGAAAGACTGCTCCGTTGCGTAACTGGAGAGGGGCCAACCGCAGCATTGGGTGCGTCCGCGATACATCACCGGAGTTGCGCCCACCGTGCGGAACACATTCTCCATCGATTGGGGATCATAAGGATCGTCGTAGGGCAGCTGGTCTTGCGCCCGGAGTAGGTAGCAGCCATAGAACGCCGCACATTTTAGACCGCTGAGTTTGCGGGTCACCTTTTGCGCCAGTGCCTCCAGCCCATAGTCTCCCACCAAGGCCCAAAGCAGGTGCTTCACCTCGGTGCTCCCCTGGTAGGGAGAGCAGCCCTCTTTTTTCAACAGACCATTGACCTGCTCCATATAGGCCGGGTCGTCTTTCTGGCAAGCTTTCAGTCGCTCGTCCACATGCCCAATCACCCCCTGGCAGGTGCTGCAGTGGGTCAGCAGGGGCAGTTGCAGTTCTTCTGCCAGGGCAATATTGCGAGCGTTGACGGTATCTTCCAGCAGTTGCGAATCTTCCTTGAAGGTGCCCGACCCGCAACAAGAGGCTTTTTTCAGTTCAATCAGCTCAATGCCCAGAGCTTGGGTCAGGGCGGCAGTGGATAGATAGAGTTCTCGGCAGGCTCCCTGGGCGACACAGCCGGGATAGTAGGCATAGCGTAAGGTCATAATCGTGGGCGATCGCCCTCTCCTACAAAATGGATCGACGGTCACCCTTCAGTGTATCCAGGGTTCTCGGTGTTTAAACGGATTTTAGGGTTGGCTTCAGCTTTGGTGTGCGGTGGTTTGAATTCAGTTGACGAGGAGAAGCATCCCGTAGGCAACCCCACCCTTTAGAATAGGGGTGAACTGTTGCCCCGGTTGCTACGGCTGCATCATCCTGTGGGATTACCCGGCTGAACCTGGCAAACGGGCACGTTGACATAGGGAGAAAAACCAGTGACCACAACATCCACGGAAACCACGGCGCTAGAAACCGTCGAACTCGCTCCCAACTATCGTTTACCGATTGCAATCCTCCTCCTTGGTATTGCCCTTGGGTTCTTGAATGTCTGGGTGGGAGGGGTTGTTGCCCTTTTCGGCCTTTTTCTCGCCATTCAGACAGCCACCCTGCGCCTCCGATTCACCGCGACCGATCTGGATGTTTACCGTGGCGATAACCGTATCCGCCAATTTCCCTATGCAGAGTGGCAGAACTGGGAAATCTTTTGGCAGCCCGTGCCCATTTTGTTCTATTTCAAAGAAATCAAGAGTATTCACTTTGTTCCGGTGATATTTGACCCCAAAACCCTGAGAGAATGCCTGGAGCAACGCTGTTCGCCTGAATTGTGAGTGACCCATCCTATGACCCCGGACGAATTTCCTGAGCAGGACTCGACGCAAGATCCTATGACCCCGCCCTCACAACCTGAAGACTCGGATTACACGCCACAACCCCTGCCAGATGTGCTGGCCGGGGGCAATCCCCATCCCCCTTCACGGGAGAACGTAGTTGCTGACCCCTGGGTATCGAATCCTATGGCATCGGACTCAGTCGAATCGGATCCTGCTCCTGGCGCTGAGATGGATGGAGTAGAGAGTGAAGCTCCCGTTTCTGCCATGGGTCCTGAGTCAACCGGAGAGGACATGTCACCTATGAGTGCAGGAGAAGAGGGATGGGGCGATCGCCCGGAACCGCCTCAGGGCGATTCCCCTGAAGAGCCTCCCGTTGAAATCCATGGGGAAACCCCATCGTCAGAGGACGCCGCCGATGACGTGCCAGAGGAATCGATTGCTCCGGCGGCGGCGGAAGGGGAAGAGGTGATTGATCTGGAACCCATCGAAGAAGACTTGACCGAAGAAGAAGCGCTCGAACAACGGGTGCTGGCGCTACGGCAGGAAGAAGAAACCCTGCGGCTGCGGCTGTTGGAGTTGCGTGAAGAGATTGCGGAAACTCAATCCTCCGTTGGGCAGTTGGTGATCGAAGGATTACGGGAACTGGAACAGCGGCGGCAGGGGTTGCAACTGTCGGTCGAGAAGCTGGAACGGCGCCAGGAACGGATTCAAGCCGAAATGCAGAGCACCTTCGCAGGTTCTTCCCAGGAGCTGTCGGTTCGCATCCAAGGGTTCAAGGATTACCTGGTGGGCAGCTTGCAGGATCTGGTGTCTGCCGCCGAAGACCTACGCCTGACTCCACCCCCTGCCGCTGAGCCAACTCGCCGCGCCCCCAAAGAACGCCAAGAACCCGAAGCGCCAGCAACCCCAGAGTTTGCGGCTCAGCGTTACCAAGATGCGTCTCGAAAAATTCGCAAGCTATTGGATCAGTACCGCACCGCTCCCGATTACTACGGTCCGCCCTGGCAGTTGCGTCGCACCTTTGAACCCATCCACGCAGAGCGCGTCGCTGATTGGTTCTTTGAGCAGGGCGGACGGGGTGCGATTCGCACTATGGGGTCGCGGTTGCAGAATGTGTTGGTGGCCTCTGCGGCTATCTCGGTGCTGCATCGGATGTATGGCGATCGCTTCCGTGCTCTCATTCTTTCCGATTCCCCCGAACGTTTGGGCGAGTGGCGGCGGGGCTTGCAAGATTGCCTCGGTCTTGGCCGCATGGACTTTGGCAGCAATCAGGGCGTGACCTTGTTCGATGCCCCAGAACCCATGGCTCAACGCGCCGATCGCCTCCTCCAGCAACAATATCTGCCGCTGATCATCATCGACGAATCAGAAGGCGTGGTCGATCTTTCCCTGCTCCAGTTCCCCCTGTGGATAGCCTTTGCCATTGACCCCATGAAACCTCCAATGGTCTACTAAAGGCAGCTTGGGAGGTTGAAAGCCTGTGTCCTAAGCATCAAACCTTTTAGCTGGGAAACAAACTGGGGAAATAAATATGAATGCTGGCGTTGCCTGGGGAATTGTGGTGGTGGCCGCATACCTGCTCGGAAGCACACCCACCGGATATTGGGCTGGAAAGGTGCTGAAGGGGATCGACATTCGCGAACATGGCTCGCGATCGACTGGAGCTACCAACGTCCTCCGTACCCTAGGCAAAGGGCCTGCCCTGTTCGTGTTTCTGGTCGATGTTGCCAAAGGGGTCGTGGCGATCGCCCTAGCTCGCTGGCTCTTTTCCCAACTCGGCCTAGAAGCTCAGCTTCCCTGGGCAGTGACTGCCGCTGCACTGATCGCCATCCTGGGCCACAGCAAATCCATTTGGTTGGGGTTCAAAGGGGGGAAATCGGCCGCTACTGGCTTGGGTGTGCTGTTCGCCGTCGCACTTCCTGTCGGCCTGACCGCCGCCGCTACCTTCCTCTCGGTACTGGCCATCTTCCGCATCGTCTCTTTGGGGTCAATCGCAACGGCGATCGCCGCTCCCCTACTCATGCTGGCTTTCCGCCAACCCCTCGCCTATTTTCTGTTTGCCCTAATTGGTGGCACCTACGTCCTTATTACCCACCGCGCCAATATCCAACGCCTACTCGCCGGACAAGAACCCCGCATCGGCCAGAAGCATGCCGAGCCTCAGCAAGAAACCCCTTAGCCTGCATTATTCATCAGAGTGTTAAGTCGTTCAGGCTGAGCTTGTCGAAGCCCCCTCTTCGACTGTTCGACAGGCTCACAGCTCAGGGCGAACGGCCAATGATACTCTATAATCTTCTTGAAAATGCTGCATGCCTTGTGAGATATGCTGTTTAACCGGATTTGATATTACTTGCACATTGGCAGAAGACGTCGTAGAGCTGCGCTTTAAGCAGCCTCACCAATCGAAAAAACGAATTTTTGGGGTGCTCTGCGCCCCAAAAATTCATCAAACTCCGTAAGCGCTAACCATAAAAAACGCCCTAGAGATAAAGCACCAATCTCTAGGGCATTGAATTGTGAGGATTGAGTTATCGAGTCACAAAACCTCATTTATCGACAGCAAACCGATTGCTCAATTAGCTGAGGACGTTAATTGCGTAGTCGATGTAGGAGTTTGCTTCGACAGCAGGGTCACCAGACAAACCGTGGTTCGACTTGATGTACTTCAGCGCTTCAATGTACCAGCTAGGAGACAATTCGAAGGTACGGTTAATTTCAGCCAAACCTGCGACCAGATAGTCATCCATGGGGCCTGTACCACCCACAACTAGGCAGTAGGTGATCATCCGCACGTAGTAGCCAATGTCACGAACGCACTTATCTTTGCCGCGCTGATCAGCTGCATAATTTGGCCCCTGCATTTGAGTGGTGTAGGGGAACTTTTGATATACCGCCTGCGCTGCACCTTCAGCCAAACGCTGAGCATTTTCAGTCAGCTTCTTAGCCGCTTCAACGCTGGCACCAGCCTGACGGAAACGACCAAAAGCGACCTGGATTTCAGTGGAGCTGAGGAAACGACCTTGAGAGTCAGCAGCTGCTACTGCTTCAGTCAATGGAGTTTTCATTGTCGAGGGATCTCCCTAAGTTGCAATGGAAATGTTTGGTTTGATAAAGGGTGGTTGGATAGCCCAGACCACCGCGAATTTATTAATCGGAGGACTAAGCAACCGCAGAAGCAGCGCGATCGAAGTAGCCAGACAGTTCAGCAATCAGACTGGTGCAATCGCCCGAAGTGATATTGGCGCGATCGTTAGCAATAGCAACAGCGGCATCCTTCATCTTCTGAACACCCACTGCAACGGATGCACCGGGAGTACCCAGAGCCAAGTAAGTCTCACGCAGACCATTGAGGCAACGATCGTCCAGGATGCTGGCATCGCCGGAGAACATCGAGTAAGTGATATAGCGCAAGATGATTTCCATGTCGCGCAGGCAAGCAGCCATGCGGCGGCTGGTGTAAGCATTTCCACCGGGAGCAATCAGCTGGGGCTGCTCAGCGAACAGCGAACGAGCTGCATCTGCAATAATCGTGGACGAGCTGCTAGTGATGCGGTTGACAATATCCATCCGCTTGTTGCCATCAGCAACCATAGCGCTCAGTGCATCGAGCTGTGAAGCGCTTAGATACGCACCGCGTGCATCTGCTTGAGAAACAACTTTTGCAAAGGCATCCAACATAAACCAATCTCCTAATCTGTTTTTGGTTTGAGTATGGTTTGATTCAAAACCGAGCTTTCAGTCAAATGTAAGTTCCGAAGAACTGACACATCCAGTCTTCACGACGTTTGAGGATTCTTTCCTAGCCCCTCCATCGCCCTCAATTCAGTAAGGTAAGCAACCCATTTTGAATGAGTAGAGCAATGTACCAGGGAGCTTTATGAGAGAATATCCTTAAAAATCTGAGAACCCTACCCGACCCTTAACGGCGGACGTCAAACGCACAGGTGACAGGTTTCCTAGAACTTTCACCCTCCATTTATATAACGTGGAGCTTACCGGTTCTATTACAAATTATGTATTCCAGGGGTTTTGTTACAATTCGCAATCCTTGCGTTAAGGTACTCATAACCTGTAGCCAGCGGAGTCTCTGTTCTGTCTGGCTTTGCAAAGATGAGTAACACGCGATCGCCAACCAGACTCCAGCGCCAACTGCATCCGTGAATGAATTCCGCTCATCCAGTCTGTGCTTCAACGGAATGTGATTCAGGAGTGCTAATTTCCTCCAGGCCGGATCCTTGTCTAGGCGATCGCCAGCCACATGTCGTTAGAGCTGTTCAATCGCTTTCATATAATTAATTCTATCCTTAAGCGAACTTTGCTGCTGTTGCATGTGCTTTTGCTTGCGATCGCCAGCCACCATCTTTCGTGCAAGCCCCTTCAATTAAAAAGCAAGCAATACCCATTGCTAAAGCGCCAATCTGAAATTGCATGGCGATCGCCGTCTTAATTCCTGAAATGCTCACTGGGAGGTCATTGGAGGGCGATCGCAGATTTCGCGGAATTGCCACTGACTTGGAAGTTCAGTATGTTATGCTTGTTAAGCGCAAATCTGAACGCGCATTGGATACGGGGCGTAGCGCAGCTTGGTAGCGCACCACTTTGGGGTAGTGGGGGTCGTGGGTTCAAATCCCGCCGCTCCGATTGATGAAACCTCGCTATATGCGGGGTTTTGTGATTTTAGGAAAATTGGTGAAAGGCGATCGCTCATCGCAGCGTGAAACATCACAATTACTCATAATTCGTCAGGGTGCGTCAAAAACGGGTCGAAAATAGGTCGACGGGTTTTTGGCGTTATGGCACCTAGAGCAGCGAAAGGAAGTGTCTCGGTTACCAGCGATCGCGGATGGCTCCGGTTGAGATGGAAACACCAGGGCAAGCGATACACCATGGCGCTGGGCATGCCTGACAGCTCCGTTAACCGTCAGATTGCCCAGACAAAAGCAGGGGCAATTTATGGTGATCTAATGAGTGGGAACTTTGACCCCACTCTGGACAAGTACAAACCCCAGTCCGCCGAGGCTGCGATCGCCTTATCGGTGTGCGACCTGTTTCAGCGATGGGTGGATTTTAAGGCTTCATCCCTGGAAGTTCGAAGTTTGGAAAAGTTTACGGGCTTCCAAAATCATCTGGCAGAGTATTTTAAGAAGCGATCGCTTGAGGTGGTGAGCGAGGAAGAGGCTATCCGATTCCGCGATTGGCTTTTAAAGCGAAATTCCCCGCTCAGTACCAGAGAGCGGGTAGGGTGGATGCGTAGTTGCTGGCATTGGGCATTGAAGCGGAAGCTGGTTGCTGAGAATCCGTGGACCGATGTGAAGGTGAAAGTGCCGCCCAAGCAAAAGCAACCCTTTACCCGTGATGAGATCCGACGGATTCTGGCTGCATTTGAATCACCGGAGCTATTACACTATCGAGACTTTGCAGAATTTCTTCTAGCTGTTGGTTGCAGGCCGGGTGAGGCGATCGGGCTGCGGTGGCGGCATCTGTCGCCCGACTGTAGCTCTATCTGGATTGGGGAAAGTTGGGGTCGAGAAAAACGGCAAAAACCAACGAAGACCGGTAAAGCGAGAGGGTTTGAGCTAAGCCAGCGAATGCAGAAAATGCTGGAAAGTCGAAGACCAGAGGGTTTTAAGCTTGACGATTTGGTCTTTACCAGCGTGGAAGGAAAGCCGATTGACGATAAAAACTTTAGTAAACGCTACTGGAAGAAAGCGCTGAGCATTGCTGGGGTTCCCTATCGCCGCCCTTACAATTCTCGACACTCATTTGTTTCGGTAGCTGTTGATCAGGGGGTGCATCCAGGGGATGTATCAGAGGTCACAGGACATTCACTGGAAACACTATACCGAGACTATTTGGGCAGTGTTCGAGGGAAAGTTAAACTTCCTGAACTGGAAGAGTAATTCATCTTTTCTTGTTGCTTAACTTCTGCTTCTGTCGAAGTTCGATCGCCCGCTGATGAGCCAGCGGATCTTCTCTGTTCAGCATCCAATCCTGGAGAAGGGCGCGATCGAATCGGAGGTTCGATCCATCCTTCCACCAGTGGACGCCTCGAATCCAGTCCTTCATCCGACGGTCTAATGTGGCGCGACTGACCCGCAGAAGCTCGCACGCTTCTTCAGAGTTCAGCACTTCAGAAGGCTGTCCATCCAGCTTTTTCTCAATTCGTTCCAACGTGGAATTGAGCTGCTGAAGTGTTGAAATTAACGATTGAGTAATTTCGTTAGACATGACCTTTGTCAAATTTGGAATATTTGCTGGTTGATGCAGTGGAAATAATTGCTTAAACCTGGATGCGATCGCCGTTATCTAAAATGACAAAACCGTGAATTGAACCGTTGCCGCAGTAGATTTCGACTAGTTGAATTTGTGATTTATCAACACCTTTCCTATCTGCCAGTCTTGCAATTTGGTCAGCGCGAGATTGAGCCCAATTAAGATCGGGTTTATAAATATCTGCTTTCAAACAACTTCCTCCAGATCGAATAGAACAGGCTGGACGGAACCATCAGAAAACCAGTGGTCGGTGAGGCGATCGCCTGCTATTTCATCCCCTGTCCATTTGTCCGGGAACGTACGGAGGTCAATTAGTTCACGAATTCGGGCTTCCTCCCGTGGTGTGACTAGCCATACTGGGGCGTGCCCATTGGTTTTGGCTTCGGTATTAACCTCACGCTGGATAGCAAGTAACTCTTCTAGGAATTGAATTCGCGCTTGTAAAGTTAGCGGGCCTTTACGTCCTGGATTTTTGACAGGTGTCCCATCCTTCTTGGTCTCAAGTCCTGTTTTTTGCAGGCGATGCTTAAACTTGCGAATTTCCCGATGGAGCGGTCGAATCTTTTGCAATGGCGCAAGGTAAGCAAACTGCGGTTGCTTCACCAAGCGGATCAGGGTGTCTTCTGTTCCGTCACTAACCAGAGGGCATCCTACACACCCCGTCCGTCCGTCAATGGGTTCTTCTCCTACTCCAACTTTTTGCCCATAGGCGATCGCCACATCTGCTGTAGGAAATCCGTGTTCAATCGCGCCTAGCATTAGCCAATCCCAGACATGGCAGAGCCGCCAGTGCAGGATTGGAGCCAATGTATCGGTTTGCGGCGCGGTCATTGCCTGGAACCAGCCTTGCCCGCACTCTCCACCATCTTTCGAGCAACTGACAGCAATGCGTTGGTCACGAGCAGCGCTTTCGCCAATCCGAACTCCAGTAAGCATCAGCAGGCGATCGCCATCCCTCATCTGCTCTCGAACATCTGCCAGAGCGTGAATCATTGGATCGACCTTAATCTGCCGCGTACACCAGCGCAGTGTGCCGTTATTTGGGGATGGCACGCCACGCCCTAGGATATACACCCAAAAGCGCCTATCCATCTCTGGGAGCACGATTCGCACGTCACATCCGAGTGATCGCGCATATTTCAGGCTTGCCATTGCTGCTTGGTGCAGTGGAGGCAGCTCCTGACGAGTATCGGCATACAAAACTGTGAGCGTCTCTGGCTGAGGAATTCGCCCCTGTGCCAACAAGTGCAAGATGATCGTGAGTGTAGCCGTGCTGTCTTTCCCTCCAGAAAAGGCAATCGCCCAGTGCTTATACTGCGCTCCGTAGTGGTTTAGCGACTCTTCTGTAAGGGCGATCGCCTTTTCCAGCGTGAGTCGCTGGTCTTCAAATAGGCTGAGGTTACGCATCTAGGCTGCCTCCGGCTTCGCTTTGAGGACAAATTCTTGCCCGATCGCCCGCAGGTTTTTCGCTCGCTCCCGCAAGTAATAAATCGTGTTTTCTATCTCGTTCAGCTTGATTAGCCGCGCCCCACGTTCCTCTTCGTCTAGGATGGGCGATCGAAGAATTTCAGACTCAGCTTCATGGGCTGTTTCAAGGCCAGAAATAAATTTTGCAATTCCCCTTAGCTCAGCATTGACAGCGGCCAATAATGCAAGCCTTTCAATCTGTTCTTTGGCTATTGGTGATTGGTAATCATCCATTGCGAATAAGTAACCCAGTAGGTTTTGCATTGTGGGCAGTAGTCGGCATCTAGCCCTGGCATAAGCGATTGACAGCAGATTTTGCCCTGCGGCGGACTCCTTGACTTGTCAAGGCTCAACGCTGACTTGGTTTGGGGCAGGTTGAACTTCTTAACCCAGTACGGATCAGATGGCAGGCGATCGCGCTTCATGCTGCTTCCTCCTCGCTGCCGACATCGGTTTCGTATTTCCAAGCAAACTCGCGTAAAACTCGTTGACGCTCATATTCGTTGTGGGTACAACACGGATTGGTAGCCGCGAACCGAACCCAGAATGTGCGTTGCCACTGGCGGTAGTCACCCTCAACTTTTGGCCTCGCGGCCTTGGAGGCTGGCTCAATCAATCGAAATGTCGGGTCGGCAATCTTTCGCAGGCAACGATCAGGGAAGGTCCACGTCACCTTTTCGTCGAGCCGTTCCATCAGGACGTAGGCTTCATCCCCTAGCGCCGTGTCAACAATCGCTGGTTGCCCAATCAACCTGCGAGGGTGGAGTATCACGTCAATGATTTCCACGCGATCGCTTGGCACAAGCTCAGTTGGCTTGACATCAGGCAGGATGGGGATGGGCGTTAACCCTGTATCTTCCTGGCTAGAACTGTCCGAGTCTAAGGAAGTGTCGTTGGCGATCGCCCCCTCGACGTCGGTGTCAACTCTTGACAGGTGGCGAGGCTCGAAGGCGATCGCCCCCAGCTCAGGTAATTCGTCCAGAACCGCAAATACAACGACCACCGCTCCCTGCATCACCCGTTGCACTTTGCCCAGCCTCCCCAGTATTTCTGGTGAATGGCTAGCGATCGCCACCACCTGAATGCGATCGCTAGTACGGAGTAGTGGCGTAGCAGATGGAGCTGGCGGCAAGTAGCTGGCGATCGCCGGAACTGCTAACAAGTCAAGTTCTAGCTGTGTGGCCTGCGGTTTAGTCACTGGCGATCGCCTCCATGGTTGCGGAGACGGCAGGCGTGATCCCACTGATTGACTGCGGCGAGGCTTTCACCTTGTTGAGCATCACGCTGACTGGTTCTAGTCCGCTATTGGGAAGGAGTGATAACTGATCTGTTGCGCCAATCAGGAACAGCCCAATCTCTTTGAGCAGCTCTTCAATGATTCTGCTTAGCCCTGGCGTTGCTTCAACAATTGCGGTTGTTAAATAAGTTCCACCAGCCTTGTGCGCCAAATGCCGTTCAGCATCAAAACTGGAGAGCCAAACGGTTACACCAACCGACTCCTCGGTGTACTTGAAATTCACCTGGGAAATCTTTGTTTTGTCGCCACCCCAAAATGAATCGGGGTCTAGCCCAAGAATGGGAATGACAACTTCGGTCAGTTCTTCTAGGCGAGCGTAGAACGCTGACCGAGCTTCGGTATCCTCATATCCTTTGGCGGGAAATTGACAATCTTCCCGCTGCTCCACTCTGTCTCGCGAATACGAAACTTGTGGGTAATCATCTTTCATGACCAGCTTTTTGATAAAAACGTTGTCCACTGAGTTGTCCTCCAAAATTGAGCGTCGAATTTGGTCTTCTAGGGGTCGCTAGCCACTCCACCTCGCCACGTTCTTGAAGTCGGTAAACTGCGGCTCGAACAAAAGCTTTACGGTTCCAATTGGTCCATTTCGATTCTTTGCAACAATGATTTCGGCAATTCCGCGATCGGGTGTATCGGGGTGGTAGTACTCATCGCGATACATGAACAAGACCTGATCCGCGTCCTGCTCGATTTTTCCGGAGTCGCGCAGATCTGATAGCTGTGGTCGTTTGTTGGTTCGTGACTCGGGCGCACGGCTGAGTTGATGCAAGAGAAAAATGGTCGTTTTCAGTTCAACCGCCAATAGCTTCATTCGGCGAGTAATCTTGCCCAGCGCCGATGCCTCATTCCCCGCAGCAGGCAGATCAATCAACCCCAGATAGTCAATGGCGATCGCTCCGAGCTGACCCTGTTCAGCGGCCAGACGTCGAGCATTGGTGCAAATCGCCTCAATCTCTGTATTGAACTCACCGATCCAAATGTTCATCCCTGCGACTTGGCCGATCCCTGCGATCGCAGGCTCCCTCAGGTTTGGACTCTGAGCTAAGTGGCCTGGGGTGATTCGCGATTCAGCGGACCATAGTCGTCGTGCAAGGCGATCGCCGCTCATTTCCAGCGAGAAAACAGCAACGGGGCGATGCGCGGCCACATTCCGCGCCAAACGCAACACGAAACTAGTCTTGCCCATGGCGGGGCGTCCAGCGATGATTATCAGCTCTTCTTCTGGTGCACCATGCGTCAATGCATCCAGATCCCAAAACCCAGTTGAGAGTGCTTTTACAATTTGGCCGCCCGCTTCTGCTTCAGCGATCCGATCCATCTCCCGGTGGCAATACTCCGAGATGTGCTGAATCCCCTTCTGCGACTGTTCCGTTGTCAGGAATTGGTACAGCTGCGCCTCGCCTTCGCTAACGACCTGGGTCCATGGGGTTGCTAGGTCATATCCCTGCAATGTCATGCGACGGGCGATCGCTATCCATTCGCGGCGCCGCCATTTGTCCTTGATGAGCTCGCAGTGAGCATCAATATTGACCGCCGATACGACCTGATCCACCAACTG
>JBCBSL010000100.1:0-15389 GCA_039819145.1 Cyanobacteria bacterium J06638_22 | reverse complement strand
CTCACTTGGTTGCCTGAATGCGCAAAAAATGAGGACCTAGGTGGTTCTCAATATCCTTTGGTGTCGCGTGCTGTTAGGTTATGACTCATCTCAGTATTGTATCCAAAATCTTAATTTGGAAACCAGGCGCACAGAATCGCTGTGCGCCTGGTTTATTGATTCAGAGCCTTGGTTGATTGCGGTTAAACCAGTCTGAAATCGGCAAAGGTAACGTCGGCTGCATTCGCCAGCGTGGCGAAACGCTGGAAGTTGGTGCCACTATCGCCTGCCACATCGAGCCGCACGATCGTCCGTCCACCCTTCACGCGAACATCAAGATAGTTGTCAAACCGTTCCTGAGCCGTGGTCGCGCCAAAGTTGGGATCGTTATCGAACAACGCTGCAAGGTCGAGGATGTCGCTGCCAACCTCGAAGTCTTGAATGCGGTCGTCGCCATCGCTCACACTCTCGTAGACGAAGCGATCGCTTCCGTCCCCACCTGTGAGGATATCGCGAGCAGCACCACCGATGAGGGTGTCGTCGCCCGTGTTGCCGATGAGGGTGTCGCGATCGCCCAAGCCCTGCAAGATGTAGTTATTCCCATCCGGAGCAACCAGGGTATTGCGAGCATCATTACCGACAATTTCAAAAGACAACGGAGGATCGCCAGGGTCGCCTGGGTCACCGGGATCGGTTTCATCGAGGATGAAGTCAGCTTCCGTCAGCCCGGTTACCCCTTCCAGCACAACCAACTCCCGGAAGAAGCCCGGTTGGCTATCGCCTCGGAAGTTTCCCTCTACGCTGGTGTTGCCATTGGTTTCGACTAAGCGGATGTAATCGTTAAATGGCGTCGTGCTGCTATGGGTATCGCTGGGGAAGAGGGCGGCCAGGTCGATTTTGTCTAGCCCCTTCGCGAAGTCCGTTACCACATCGGTTCGCTCTTCGAACCAGGAGCCGACGTAGCGAATGATGTCATTGCCTGCTCCTGTGGTGATAGTGTCATTACCGCCACCGGCCACAATGATGTCATCACCGCTATTGGTCACAATCACATCCCGACCATCATCGGCCAACACCGTGAAGCTCTCATCGCCAGTCGGCGTAATCACATCATCTCCGGGTGTACCGACGATGATCTGGTCGTTTTGGGTTGTCCCAAAGTCGATGGTTGCGGCAACGGCAGGGGTGCTTGCTTCGCCATCGCTAACGCTGACGGCGTAGGCAGGAGCATTCTCAGACCCATCGGGGGTGAAGACCACCAGGCCATCAATAATGTCTTGCTGGGTGAAGGTCGTGGTAGAGAAGCTACCGTTTTGCACATTGCTGACGGTAAAGATGAGTGTTGCATCATCGTTGTCAGCATCCGTTGCGCTTAGATCGTCGCTAGTGAGGGTAACCGATTGTCCTTCTACTACAGTGAGGCTGTTGTTGACCAGAACAGGCGCTTGATTGGGACTATCCAACGCCAAGCCAACGATGACAGTGTCGTGATCAGAGGCGCGGAAGGGGTCAACGCTGAGGAGCGCCGGATCGCGGCCAAATTCGAGGTTGTAGTCAAAGGCATCTGGTTCATCCGCGTTGGTGTGCCATTCGGTCGCTCCAGTCACCTGAGACAGCAGCGTGGAGTTGGCCAGCGCATAGTCGAGGGTGCCCGTTTGACCATCGAAGACAAAGGAGTAGGCATCGTCGCCAATAAACTGTTGAGCCAGATCCGTATAGCCTTGATTCTCCAGGGCTTGAATCGGATCTTCGTTGGCATAGGCGTTGAGGTCACCGAGGATGAGGATGTCTGCATCTCCAGACCCCGTCGGATCCGTTGCCAACCAGTTTGCTAGGACATTAGCTGCATCGGTACGCGTATCGTTCCAGAATCCTTGTCCGTCAAGTTGATCAACATCTGGATTGCTGAGAGTCCCCCCTGCAAGGCCAGAATCGCCTTTGGACTTGAAGTGGTTGATGACCGCTGTGAAGGTTTCGCCAGAGCTGACTTCCTCAAAGGTTTGTGCCAGGGCCGCCCGGTTACGACCTTGTCCGGTTCCATTGGGATCGACGAAGGATGGATCATCCAAAATAGCAGCGTCGCCCACTAGGTTGACAGTCGTGGTGTTGTAGATGAACCCAACGGCGATCGCATCACCGCCGACAAACTCAACATTGTCACCTGGACGTACCCAGTCGTAGATATCGGCACCCAGTTTTGCGTTAACCGCATTGACCAACTCCTGAATGGCGATATCCCGAGGGTCTTGGGCATCCGTATCATTCGGACTATCGCCACCCTTCAAGAAATCGTTCTCCAGTTCCACCAGACCAATGACATCAGAATCAGACCCGATGATGGATTCCACCAACTTGTCTAACTGGCGATTGTACTCGTCGAGGGAACCCGTGCCAGGGCGAGCATTTTGGGGATTGGTATCGGCTCCACGCGGTGACAGGCCATTGGGGCCAACCCCTTCATTGCCAGGGAAGGTATCCAGGGTTGTGAAAAAGTTGAGCACATTGAAGCTCGCAACTTTGAGGGTGCCGCCCACTTCGTCAGGTCCGGTGGGACGAGGGTTGACCTGGGTCAGGTTGCCCGTCGGGGTGTGAAGGCGATACTCGGGTTCTTCACTGCCCGTCTGGTCGTCTTCGCTGTAGCTCAGGACACCCGTTAGCCCAGAGTAGGTGTCGCCCATGCGGAACACATCCCCATTGTCGAGGGTGCCATCACTGCCGAGATCGGGCACCAGAATGGAACTAGGATTCTGGACGTCTTGACCATCATCAATAACCAACGAGCGAGCTGCAATATCTTTCAGATGCTGCTCAAAGCCAGCCTGGCTGGGGGTATTGCTTTGGGTGAACTGCTCCAGGCGACCCTCAGAGCTAACCCGAATTGTGCCAAAGCGATCGAGTTGGAATAACTCCGTGACCGACATAGCCTCAGGAATCGTGACCAACATGCCTTCATAGGCTTCAAGGTTGGCCACGAAGTCGCCATCAGCATCTTGCAGAACCGTTGCTGTGGGGAAGGTAACGACAGTAGCGGTCGGGAGAGCGTTTCCAGTCGAATCGACAGCGACGCTACTGGCCGTAACCCGAGTTTCTCCTTCAACCTCTGCAACTGTGCCCTCTACTGTGACCAAGTCGCCAATATTGACGGCATTACTGCTGGCGATAAAAATTCCCTCAGAGGTGAAGTCATTGGTGTCTGCATCGCCATCCTCTTCCTGAATGTAGAAGCCTCCCAATTCGGGGAAAACGGCTGTGACGATCGCCTGCACCCGAACAGAATTGCCCAACAATGGCGATTCATCAGCACTACCTGCAACTCCAACCAACATGCCATCCGCCAGATTGGTCTCACCCTGAATTTCATGGATGAACCGATCCGTTGGGCCACCACCACCGCTGGTAGTCCCCGCTGTGGGCGTATTGTCAGACCCTAGGTTAAAGTCCCCAAACGCCCAGTCAGCAGCCGTGTCGGTATCCACGCCATCGGCCACCCGACGCACCCCAGCAGGCAGGAACGGACCATCCGGTCCCACAACAGGGGCATTGAAGAAGAAGGTATCGCCTGCGTCGCCGTCAGTCACACCCACCGTATCCACAACAACCTCATTGCCAGCGACGGCTGTACCGCTAAGGCTGCTGGTTTCAACCAATGCAATAGTGTAGCTGCTGTTTTCAATAAAGTTGGCTGGGATGTCTTGGTTGGGGGTGACGCTGTATGCCCCACTCACTAACGAATTGCCAACCAAGAAGAACCCGTTTTCACCAATGACATCCTCAGAGCCAAGATCCACACGGGCATCGATCGAGCCGATCGGTGATCCGTTATCCCCTTCCACCACAATGATGCTCAGACCATCCAACGAGGTACCGGCTTCACCAAACAGCTCGATGTATTCCACATCTGCTCCCGTTGTGCTGCCCAAAACTTCGTTGATCACCAAAGGCTGAGGCACGTTCGACACACCCGGTGTGCCATCAGGCGTGGAAAAGCTCAGGATGTTGTCATTGCTGAAGCTACCGGTAGGAGCGTTGGGTGTGCGGAAGGTACCCGAGGGCAGGAACGGACCATCTGGGCCGATGACCACATCGCTGTAGGCCACATCCCCTGCGTCTCCGTCCGTGAGGGTCAAGCTGTCTGCAACGGTTGTCCAAGGCGTCACATCCAGAACGCCATCATCGTTGGTATCCAGGTCATCGCCCTGGTCACCCGTGAAGCCTTCTACCAGGAGATAGGTGGCCGTACTGTTTTCAAAGCTGTTGTCCGCGATGGAAAAGTCGCCGGTTACTCCGTAGGCTGTCTCAGCTGCAGGGCTGATGCCTAGCCAGAAACCATCATCGGGGATAACTTGACCCGCCAAACTAATGACCCTGTCAATTTGGCCAGTGGTTGTTCCAGCATCGCTTTCAATCACCAGCAGGGTAAGGGTAGACAGATCGGTTCCCGGTGCGCCCTGGAGCTCAAAGAATTCCCAATCATCCCCCGTGGTGTTGACTTGAATCTCGTTAATGAAGACGCTAGGAGCCGTAGGCGTATCAATCGTAAAGCTGCCCAGACCATCGAAGGTATCGTTGGGGAAGCTATCCCACTCAACTGAGGCATCAAAAGCATCGCTGGCATCGGTATCACCAGCGGTAATCGAAGCCTGACGGCGCAGAGTAACATTTGCCCCGCCCCCCGGCCAAGAGCTACCAGGGTCAACACCAATTTGGCCAAAGCTATCAATAACAACCCCATCCTTCCGTAAAACAAGGGTGTCATCTCCGTTGAAGTTGATCACCGAGCCATTTTGCACATCCGCTTCTGCCAGAATGGCCGGATCAGCGGAGGGATTGGAAAGGACGAAGACATCGCCAGCGGCGATCGCTCCGGTGAGGGTAAGAGATTGGCTCACAGTAGAACTGCCATTGGAATACAGTTCCAAGGTGTATCCTTCAGCGGCCAGGTCAATCGTTGAATTCGTTCCGTTATAAATTTCGAGGGCTTTGTTGAAGCTACTGCCTTCAACATATTCAGAAAAAAACAGATCGGTGGCTACCATCAAGTTTGCTCCACAGGTTTATGACTGGATACGAACTCAGAAGAAAGCGGTCATCGAGGCAGGCGATCGCATCAAGACGCACCAAACCATTCCGAAATCATGGGAGATTTCAGACCAAACGCAAGCAGAGACAGAAGCGATCGCCATCCCACATCAAGTAGTGAGCCGGACAGGAATAAGCTCCTGAACGCCCAGACTTTAGATGGCTATAAATCGAACCAAAAATCTAAACAAATCCCGTGAAAATACTGATTAGAAAATCTCGGGATTTGTGCGAGAACACGTAACTTTAACTACAAAAGTCACCATATTCATACAACTATGAATATTAATAAGGGCTAATAAAAATCATACAAAGTGATGTAAAGCTTACGTAAATTACGTGTTTTCATGTGATATAAAATACATTCAATTTGATATAGAAAAAACAAGTGAGCCTTTTACGTAATTCTACTTAGGTTGTAGGCGATCGCTCCATCTCCTCTTTCGCGAGTCACGATATTGCTCCTTATTAAGTTGGCAGGTGCAATTAAATCTAAAACCCTAAAAACCTGTACCGCCCGCAGCGCGGGCGGTACAGGTTTTTAGGGTCTGGTTTTTCAGCATGCCGAGCTACTTATTGCGTCGAACAGGACTGAGGCGAAACTTGGGAAATCCTGAGTGAGTTCGTTGATTTTATGAACGTGATGTCGCCACAAAATCCAACAAAATGCATAGGTCTTCCCAGGAATTTTATCGAGAAGTTGGCGGAAACTGGCTCTCAGCCTTGACATTAATGTGCTACATTTTGTAGTATTTGTGTATGAGTAAAAGTATACGAACTAAAGAAAACCATGGCCGACCAATGCGATGGGGTTTAGTTCATAGTGATTCATGTGTTTTATGGCTTTCTTGGGATGCCCAAAGCGGTTTTGCCGAGTCGTAAACCACAATCGCGATCGCCGCATCCCAACTGAAAGAGCAGACGTTCCCCCATCTCTGGTAACTACCCTTCTGACTTGTGCGGTTTTCAAAGCTTGAGTGCTGGTGCTTTTTTGGGTGTACGTTTGATGCGGTTCCGTTGAGCCCCACTCACCAACCGTTTTCCTTAAATCACCACAAAATTATCGCTGGAGTTATTGCCGGAAATCATGGAAATACCTCGGTCCAAGCGTGTAGATCTATAGACCCTGGCAGCGTCTTCCCGTGAGAGCTTGCTAGATCACTCCACTCCAGGTTTCTCATCCGTTGCGAACCATCTTTTCTGACAAATCAAATTCTCTGACAAATCAAAATCGGTGATTCCATCACACACACCGATAACAACGACTTGTTGTCATGACAAACGCTGAAATAATGACTCACACTGCTTTTCCCGCGCAAACCTCCAACCTCCTGCATCAACGATTGGAGGAAGCTTTGCAAAACGGTTGCGAAATTCGGATTCGCACCCACGATGCAGGCTTCGTCGGCATTCCCATCCACCTCGATGCGGAGTTTGTAGAATTGGTCTATCTCTATGTCAACAACGATGATGACGATGAGGACGAGGCAACCAATCCTTACGGGCGGACGGTTTGGTTGATCAAGCTGTCGGACATTACGGCGATCGCCTACCCCTTCAGAACCTGGTCTAAGCAAGACTTGGAACGTTGGCTGGAGGAAGATACCCTCGCCTCCGAACCCGACAACCGTTGATTGATGGTCAGTAATTGATGGCCAAGAGCCGACTAAAGCTGGCTATGAACAGTACATCTTCGGCAAAGCTGGAAGCATCAGCTTGCTACTCTGAACTAGCCTTTGGGTGTTCTGGAGGTGGGTGTTGTTGGCGGCGCTTTTGTTGAATATTGAGCAGTTCCGCTAGCCCAGGGGCATGGCGATCGAGGTCGCGTAGGCGGCTTTCCTGGGGCATGACGAACGGCGGTCGGCTTTCGGCGGGCAGTTGGGGCGGGGGGGCTGAAGGATGAGTCGGGGAATCTATGGGTGGGTCGCTCGACTGATGGGTGGGCGGCACAGCAGCGCGATCGCTCGACGGAAGCCCCCGAAGATAATCAAGGGGAAAGGTCATATGGTCGGAGCGGCGTAATCCGTAGGCGGGCGGTAGCCCTCGCGAGAGCGGTGCTTGTGGCGCTTGCGGCAGTTGAGGCGCTGCTGGTTTTACAAAACGCTCGATATCCGAGGTGTTGCTGATCTCGGGGAAGTAAGGAGCGATCGCCTCTCCAGGTTTGCGCTGGAGCCGTTGCTTGCGAGCCAGCGTCGTACGTCGACTGAGTTGTTGAGACAGTGCCAGACTAACGGCTCCACAACTGAGGATGAGGGCAAAAAAGAGCCACAGTGGCGAGTTGAGTTCGGGGGAAGGGGGTGGCAGTGGTGGCGACAGACCCGGTGTACTGGGCAGGTCAGGGGTTTGCTGCGACGATCCCGGATCGATGAGATTGTTGACGGCGATCGCCGTCAATACTAGCAACAGCGTCCAAATACCACTCCAAATCACCCAGGGATGATGTCGCCAGAGCGCTCGAACGAAGCGGACAGGCGCCATAAGGGCATTCGACCTTCGCGCCGTAGTTCTCTGAGGAAATTGTGTTGCTCTATCGCTGGGCGATCGCCCAGCACTCGACGCCGCAGGCAGCAAGTGCCTCGGCTGAGACGAACCAGAGTCGGGCAGGTGCCTGTTCATCTGCTTGCATCGACCATACAAATGTATCCCACATTCTAAGAAACTTTTGGCTCAACGCACCAGCCACTCTATGATTCTTTGTGAAGTAATAAATCTTCGCCTTGTTTATGCCCACATCCTTTGCATTGGATATGCATCAAATGCTTTGTCTCGACTGACTAAGACCAAGTTGTAGTTGATGGCTTGCGCAACTAAAATCCGATCAAAGGGATCTCGGTGATGAAGGGGTAAGTGGCGATATTGAGCGGTGTCGGCAAACGTTACTGGAAGTGTCGTGATGCCTGCTTCTACCATTCGGGGTTCAATATTCTCAAATTCACCTTTCAAGGAAAGTTTGCCAATATTAAGCTTGATAGCAATTTCCCAAAGACTAGCAATACTGAAGAAAACAGTTTTCGAAGTTTCAATCTTTTCTCTAACTGCATCAGGCAACTTTGCATCATTTGAAACGAACCAAATCAATGCATGGGTATCTAGCAATATCTGGCTCATTCCATATATTCCTTCATATCTTCTAAGGGTTCATCGAAATCGTCGGGCAGAGGTAAGACAAACATGTCTTTCATGGTTCCTGCTCGACGATATTTCTTTTGTGGTGTTTCTGTAGAATCGTCGTGTGCATAATTTTCAACTAAATACTTTGCATAGTGGAGTAATTCCTGTTTCAGCGGATCTGGCAATTGAAGAACTGTTTGTAAAATTTCTGCATCAACAGTCATAGCTATTTTTCCTGATTGTTCTTGACTAAAAACATCACAGCAATTCCAGTTTGAATACCAAACACGTTGTTCTTGGTATCGGAGATTTTGGGATTGTTCCTCACATCCGATTGCGTATCGACGATGTAGATGTAATCAAACTCTCGCTCGATGCATTTGCGAAAACCGTCAAAGGTTTTGGAATCGATGAAAGAACGGTTGGTGATGAGGGCAATGATGCCATTTTTGCCCAGGCGATCGCTCGCCCAGCGAGAGAAGCGAGTATACATATCGTAGACAACGATTTGGTTTTGGGCGGTGCCTTCTTTGATGGAGCTCTCTTGGATGACCTTGTCGATATTTTTTTGAAGCTACACGATGTCTGTTTGCGCATATACTGCTCTCGCACAGAGACTCTTCAACATCGATGCTGCCGCCTTATACCAAAGCCCACTTTGACTTTGCTCACTTGTCCTACCTCACCAGTCCTCGTCAGGCGTTGCAGTTGCGAGGGGTAGCGCTGGGGCTGATCTCCTTGCCGCCGGGTGAGGGCTATACCTTTACCCATAGCCATGCGGCGCAGGAGGAGGTGTATATCGTGATTGAAGGACGGGGGATTTTACTGTTGAACGGGGAGCTGGTTGAGTTGGCTCCAGGGGATATTGTGCGGGTGTCTCCCGAGACCAAGCGGGCGTTGAAGGCGCATTCTGAGCATCGCCTGTTTGTAATTTGTGCGGGGGCGGTGCCAGCAGGCTATCCCAACGACCCCAATTCGCGCTACATGATTGATGATGGCATTCCCGACTATGATGATGTGCCGCTGTGGTATGCCGGGGATGAGGCGATCGCCCAGCGCAATGCCTATCTCAAAGAGCGAATGTTGCGGTCTCAGAAAAAGCGGCAACTGCGGCAGCAGGCCGAAACCCCAGACCCAATTGAGGAGCGGCCTTTGGACTGATTGTCTACAATTTTCAGAAAAATCAGAAAAGTTAATCGAATTACTGAAATTACAAGGATTTTTTCGATTAATATTGTCTTAAGAATAGAGTTTTGGTTATGAATTCTATGGCAGGCATAGAGGAGACGCTATGATCTGTGATTCCAGGGTATCCCGTTCTCGCTCTGGTGAGATTACCCTGCCGACTTCTTAAGTCGTTTCTTAGAGCTTTGCATGTCCGCTGCTCCAGATCAATCCCTAAAGGGGTTGGTCGAAGGTCTGTTCACCTTTCATCAAGGGTTGATGCTGATGACTTCCTTTCTCGCCGAAACCATATGGCTCGTTCCGATTTACCCTCTGGTCGGGATGTTGCTATCGACGTTGTGGTTTCCGTCCATTACGCGCCGCACCGGTCCACGTCCGGCAGGCTATGTTAATGCGATTACAACTTTTCTAGCGTTTGTTCACTCGCTGCTGGCGTTTCCAGCCGTGGCTGGACAGGCTGCCACCTTTAAATTTATTCCTTGGCTCCAGGTTGCCGATCTGGATCTGACGTTTCCGGTCATGATTTCGGCGCTCACCGTCGGGGCGTTGATTTTGATCACGGGGCTAAACCTGGCCGCCCAAATTTATGCAGTCGGCTACATGGAAATGGACTGGGGCTGGGCTCGGTTCTATGCGCTGTTGGCCATGTTTGAAGCGGGGATGTGCGCGCTGGTACTGTGCGATTCCCTGTTCTTCAGCTATGTGATTCTGGAGATTTTGACCCTGGGTACCTATCTGCTGGTTGGGCTGTGGCTCAATCAGCCGCTCGTGGTGACAGGAGCGCGGGATGCATTCCTCACGAAACGGGTTGGCGACCTGTTTTTGCTGATGGGCGTGTTAGCTATTTACCCGCTGTCGGGCACCTGGAATTTTACGGAGTTGGCGACATGGGCGCAGACGGCTCAGGTCGATCCGAAAGTCATCACATTGGTGGGTTTGTCGTTGTTGGCGGGGCCGATGGGCAAGTGCGCTCAATTCCCCCTGCACCTCTGGTTGGATGAGGCGATGGAAGGCCCTTTCCCGAGCACGATTCTGCGGAACTCGGTGGTTGTGGCAACGGGAGCCTGGGTGCTGGTGAAAATGGAGCCGGTGTTTGCGCTGTCCTCTACGGTGATGGCGACGGCGATCGCTGTCGGCGCAGTCACAGCAATCGGTGGCACCCTGATTTCAATGGCACAAATCGACATCAAGCGGGCGCTCTCCTACTTGGTTAGCGCTTACATGGGGCTGACCTTCATTGCAGTGGGAACGGGGAACAACGAAGCCGCTTTGCTGATTGTGTTGACCCACGCACTGGCGATGGCTGCACTGGTGATGAGCAGCGGTTCCATTGTGCTGAACAACATTACCCAAGACTTGACCCAACTGGGTGGACTATGGAAGAAGCGCACGGTCACGGGATTGTCTTTTGTCGCTGGCGCACTGGGTTTGATAGCACTCCCGCCCCTTGGTGGCTTCTGGTCTATGCTGGCGCTGGCTGATGGTTTGTGGCAGAACCGTCCAGTGGTGCTAGGGCTGTTGCTGGTCATCAATGCCTTTGCGGCCTTTGCCATTACCCGTGTCTTTGGCCTTATCTTCGCGGGTGACACTCAGCCGATGACGTTGCGATCGCCCGAAAACCTGTGGCCAATCACCCTACCCATGGTTTTTGGCGGCGCTTTGGTATTGCACTTGCCGTTGATTATGCAAAGCCTGTCGCTGTTACCCGACTGGGCAAACCTCAACAAAGACGTGGCGTTGTTGTTAATTTGGTCGAGCATCTTTGGCCTCAGCTTGGGGGCAGTGGTTTACATCGGTAAGTTCATCACCAAGCCAGTGACCCTCCCTTCCAAAGCCCTTCAAGATCTGTTTGCCTACGACTTCTACACCCCCCGCCTCTATCGGTCTAGCGTGGTTGGCAGTGTGGATATCGTGTCTCGGGTTACCGACTGGTTCGATCGCTATCTGGTGGATGGATTTGTGAATCTGGTCGGTCTGGCGTCCATCTTCGGTGGCGAAACCCTGAAGTACAGCACTACGGGCAAAACGCAGTTCTATGTCCTGACCATTGCGGTTGGGCTCGTACTGATTGTGTTGCTGATGAGCTGGTCTTTCATTGCTGACCTTTCTCTGGTAGCGGGGAACTAGCCCGACTGCCGCCTCGGGGCATCCGCCCGCTATTCCCTTCTTCTTTGCTGTTTATCCTTCTACCAAGAGCAACGCTAACCATGTTGAGTTTGTTGATTTGGGTTCCCATCATCGGTGCAGGGGTGATTGCCTTTGCTCCCGGTGAGGTATCCGGCTCCAAAGCCCGTTTGGGGGCGATCGGCGTCTCTGGCTTCCTCATAGCTCTATCTGCCCTGCTGCTGTTCCAGTTCGACCTCAGCAACACCGGAATGCAATTCCAGGAATACATTCCCTGGATTGAATCCCTAGGCTTGAACTACCAGCTTGGGGTCGATGGTCTCTCCCTCCTGTTGCTTTCTCTCAACAGCCTGCTGATTCTGATTTCCATCCTCAGCAGTAAGGTTGACATCGAACGACCCCGGCTATTCTTCTCGCTGATTCTGTTGATTGCAGGGGGTGTTGCTGGCGCGTTCGTTTCCCAAAACCTGCTGTTATTCTTCCTGTTCTACGAACTGGAGCTAATTCCCTTCTATCTCCTGGTTTCGATCTGGGGGGGCGGCCGGCGCAGCTACGCTGCAACCAAGTTTCTGATTTACACGGCGGTTTCTGGAGCCTGCATCCTCCTGGCCTTCCTGGGTCTGGTTTGGTTCAGCGAGGCGTCTACCTTTGCCTACGACACCCTGATGGGGCAAATGTTGCCTCTGGGTTTGCAGTTTGTGTTGCTGGCGCTCATGTTGGTGGGCTTTGGCATCAAGATTCCGCTGATTCCGTTCCACACTTGGTTGCCCGATACCTATGTTGAGGCATCTACCCCCGTCGCGATTCTGCTGGGTGGCATTTTGGCAAAGCTGGGAACCTACGGTATCTTCCGCTTTGGTCTGGGGTTGTTCCCCGAAGCCTGGTCGAACCTGTCGCCTTATCTGGCGATTTGGGCGGCGGTCAGCATCATGTATGGAGCCATGGCGGCGATCGCCCAGAAAGACATCAAACGCATGGTGGCCTACAGCTCCATCGGCCACATGGGCTACATCCTCCTCGGAGGCGCGGCGCTCACATCTCTTAGCGTGATTGGCTCGATTTCCCAGATGGTGGCCCACGGATTGATTCTGGCGGTGCTATTTAACCTGGTGGGTGTTGTCGAAGCCAAAGTGGGAACCCGCGAACTGGATGTTTTGAACGGCTTGATGAATCCGTTGCGGGGCTTGCCTGCAACCAGCTCCCTGCTGGTTATGGGAGCGATGGCCAGTGCGGGGATTCCTGGTCTGGTGGGCTTTATTGCTGAATTTATGATCTTCCAGGGCAGCTACGCACGCTTCCCCATCCAAACTCTGCTGGCGGTGGTTGGAACCGGATTAACGGCGGTGTACTTCGTCATCCTGCTGAACCGTACCTGCTTTGGCAAGCTGGACAATTCCACTTCCTATTACCCCACAGTGACCTTTGAAGAGAAGGTGCCAGCTCTGATATTGACTGCATTGATCATCTTCCTGGGCTTGCAGCCGACCTGGCTAGTGCGCTGGAGCGAACCTACCGGAACCGCAATGGTAGCGGCGGTTCCCACCGATGGTGCGACGCAGGTCGCCACCCTCTCGGCTCCGGTTGTGGAATAGGCGGCCAGGGGCAGTGGAGGAAAGCGACTATGGTAGGCAGCGTGCGCATACCCAAACCCGTTATGACAGAGTCACATCTGATTTTGGGTAATGCTATGGCTCGTTCCGTGAAGGTTTCTTTCCTGCCAACGCTCTTGGTAATGCTACGGTTTGCGATCGCCCCCTTCCTCCTGTGGGATGCCCTGGATGGGCAAGTGGGGCTACCGTTCCTCACTGCCTATGTAATTGCGGTGCTGTCCGATATTTTTGATGGGGTCATCGCCCGTCGCCTGGGCGTTAGCACCGCCGCCTTGCGACAAGCCGATAGCTGGGCCGACCGGGGATTGTATGGATGCGTGGCGATCGCTGCTTGGAATGTACATCCCGATATCATCCAGACGTTTCAGGTTCCTTTATTGCTAATTCTTGGACTACAAGCGTTGTGGTGGATCCTAAACCTGGGAAAATATGGTCAGCCCGCTTGCTATCACACCTACACCGCCAAGGCATGGGGTCTGAGCTTACTGGTCGCAACGCTGGCCTTCTTCGGTGCTGGATATGGCGGTTGGTGCTTGGGGATGGCGATCGCCCTGGGGATTCTCCACACCCTCGAAGAAATCGCCATGACCCTCATCCTTCCTACCTGGCAGCACGATATTCTCAGCCTCTTCCACGCCTGGAAGCTGCGCTCAGCGCCTTCACCTTCTGATTTTCTTTCACATCGAGCATCTAACGTCGAGCATCAACCCTAGATTGAAACCCTACATCTAAAACCAAAGCTAAATCGTCATTCGTTGTCACTGTTCACGGAGCGAACTTACCCATGACTGCAACCCTACCAACTCCCCAGACAACTGAAGCGCCACCCGCTTCGCCGTCTCGCCCCCCTTCAATGGCGGCGGAGAAGCTGCCGCCTTCTACCCATGAGTTTTCCCATATCATCCACCGGATGGAAGCGGGCGGGGCGATGCTGCCCGACACGCCCGAGAACCTGATGCAGATCATTGGCATCTACAAAGCCTATGCGGTGCCGATGGACTTCTACTGGCGGGATCTGCTCTACATTGCCGAGCGCGTCTTCCTGCAACCGCTGCCCTTCTTCAAGTACTTCTTGCCCAAAGAGTATCTGGATCTGCACAACCACTATTCTGGGGACGATGCTGACCTGCGGATTTGGCGCGGTTGTGGCGAAGCCCACCCCGAGCTACTGGACTTCATGGCCAAGGGCGAAACGAAGAGTGGTATGCCTCGCCTGTTCCACCACTGGTACCACGATCGCGTCAACATGGAGTTTGCCGAAGAATGTATGCGGGCAATGCTGTGGCATGGCCGCGACATGGGCTATGGGTTGTTCGATGCTTACCTCGACAGCGACGAGTACAAGGCCAATGCCGATCGCGCTATCCGCGCTTTCTTCAAAGGTAATCCTATGATGTTGGGGCTGTACAAGTTGTTCCCCGACATGTTCATGGAACAGTGCCGCCAGATGTCCTACTACTCCAACTTGGGACTGTTCTGGGAAGTGATGGCTCCGGTGTTCTTTGAGATGTCGGATATCTATGATGAGGGCGGCTTCGAGGGCGTGCCCGACGCGATGAACTTCCTGGTCAATGGCATTTTTGCGATCGCCGGACGCCCCATCTATCACAATGTCTATGTCGATGGCGAATGCTACGAAATCATTCCCAAGTCAAAAGGCTTCACCTGGCTCTACGAAGCGGCGCTACCTTACGTCGAGGCCGTGTTCTACCGCACCTCACCGTTCCGGGGCACCAAGTCCTACAACGCCCAGGCAGGCCAGGTTCCTAGCGAACAAAAGGACTTCCACTACGGCGTCCTCTACGCGGACAAGTTCCCCGTTGGCACCGCTGGCATTCCGCCCACATTGCTGGCGCAAGACATGCTCCACTTCCTCCCTGACTATTTGGTGGACTTCTACAAAGACCGATGCCGGGGCGAAGGGGATCAGCTTAATCAGTTGGCCGTGACCTTCCAGCGCTCCATGTATTGCGTCACCTCCGCTGTCATCCAGGCGCTCCGCACCGCGCTGCTCTATCCGCTAGATGACCCCAACCCCGAGCACCTGAAGGCCAATCGCGCCTTCTTCGAATCTCAACTCGATCGGTTCAAGCGCCCAGAATCCCGGATTCGCGAGATCCAAACCGCGAAGTATCGTTAGGATTTCTCCTCACTCTTGTCACTAGAAACGCAAGTTTCGCTCCCTATCAGGCGTGATCACTCACGCCTGTTTTTCTTTGACTATTCATATCAAATCCGGTTGAAGAACCCAAATATTGTTTGCGCCCGCTGCATTGCAAGCGGGCGCAAACAATATTTGGG
>JBCBSL010000099.1:0-15403 GCA_039819145.1 Cyanobacteria bacterium J06638_22 | reverse complement strand
ACGACATCAACCAAGCCACTCGCACAGCGGTCGCGGCCTTGGTGAAAGAGCAAACCGATGCCGATGGTCGCGTGTCCTTCATCACCAAGCTCAACTTCTTCAACCTGGGACGCAAGGCTCCCTGGGTCGAGGCGCTGGCAGAGGCGGGCTACCCCGAGGTGGATCCAGAGGCACTGAAGCCTCTGTTTGAATACCTGGAGTTCTGCCTGCAACAGGTCTGTGCCGATAACGAACTGGGCGCATTGCTGAAGGGATTGGAAGGGGAATATGTCCTCCCTGGCCCCGGCGGCGACCCCATCCGTAACCCCGATGTGCTGCCCACGGGCAAGAACATCCATGCCCTCGATCCCCAGTCGATTCCCACCACCGCTGCGGTGCAGTCGGCTCAGGTGGTAGTCGATCGCCTCCTAGCACGGGAGCAAGCCTCCAACGGCGGCAACTACCCCGAAACCATCTCCTTTGTGCTGTGGGGCACCGACAACATCAAGACCTACGGCGAATCGCTGGCACAGGTGATGTGGCTGGTGGGCGTTCGCCCCGTACCCGATTCCCTGGGACGGGTGAACAAGCTGGAGCTGCTTTCCCTGGAAGAATTGGGTCGTCCCCGCGTCGATGTGGTGGTGAACTGCTCCGGCGTCTTCCGCGACCTGTTCATCAACCAGATGAACCTGCTCGATCGCGCCATCAAGATGGCGGCGGAAGCGGATGAACCCATCGAAATGAACTTCGTTCGCAAGCACGCCCTGAAGCAAGCGGAAGAGATGAAGGTGGATCTGCGGCAAGCCGCCACCCGCGTCTTCTCCAATGCCTCTGGCTCCTATGCGGCGAACGTCAACCTGGCGGTGGAAAATAGCACCTGGGAAGAGGAATCCGAACTCCAGGATATGTACCTGTCGCGGAAGGGCTTCGCCTTCAACTCCGACAACCCTGGGGTGATGGAGGAATCGAAGGACATCTTCGAGAGCACCCTGAAGACGGTGGATGTCACCTTCCAGAACCTCGATTCGTCGGAAATCTCCCTCACCGACGTGTCCCACTACTTCGACTCCGACCCCACCAAGCTCGTCGGACGCCTGCGGGGCGATGGCAAGCAACCCAATGCCTATGTCGCTGATACCACCACGGCCAATGCCCAGGTGCGCACCCTGTCGGAAACCGTCCGGCTCGATGCCCGCACCAAGCTACTCAACCCCAAGTGGTACGAGGGCATGCTCTCCCACGGCTACGAAGGGGTGCGCGAGGTCTCGAAGCGCCTAGTGAACACCATGGGCTGGTCGGCCACGGCGGGTGCTGTGGACAACTGGGTCTACGAAGACACCAACGCCACCTTCATCCAAGACGAGGAGATGTGCCAGCGGCTGATGAACCTCAACCCCCACTCCTTCCGCAAAATGGTCACCACGCTGCTAGAAGTTAACGGTCGCGGTTACTGGGAAACTAGCGAAGAAAACCTCGATCGCCTCCGTGAACTCTACCAAGAAGCCGAAGACCGCATCGAAGGTATCGAGTAAGCACGACAGATTGATTCAAGTTCAATTCACCTCAAGGGATGCTGGTTTCAGCATCCTTTTTTCTTGCTTTCCTGGATGGAATTTGAAGGGATGGGCGGGCGATCGACCCTTTCAAACAGTCAATTAGTCAGCCTATACTTTCTCGATTTTCAAGCTGAATTACCGAAGCCTCATGGACTGGCGCGCTTGCTCAAGCGATCGAGGTTTCTGAGAATGTGTCATAAGAGATAGCTGCTGGATAACACCCCGAAATCATGGAGTTAACAGACAAATTTGCTGTATTAATCCTGAAGAACTGGGTATTATCCGTCAGATCTGCCGTAAAACCGTGGGAACCGGGGTATTATCCAGCGGATCTGACGCTGAATATATAGTTATGTGGCTTTCACGTATTTGACTAGCGATTTTCTTACAAAAGTACCCTTGTGGGTAATCGTCATTTGTGGTTTCAACTTGATACTTTAGATTTGCCTCGAAGTACGGGATCTGAAAGGACTCATCAAAGCTTTATCAGCTCGAAACATTGAGGACTTAGAAAGTAAAGGAGATGAACATGAACGTGATAGATCGAAACCCCGGTGTACGGGAGGAAGTCAATATAATCGCTAGACCTGAAGGCGAACAATCCGAAACGGACTCCAATTTGGACTTCACTCTACTTACAGGTCTCAAGGAGCTTCAACGCTTTCCGGTTGCTGATGGGTACATTGTTATGGCTGAACAGCGTCGTGGAGAGATTGGCTTTGCAGCTGTAGGTCGTAAAGCGTGGGAAACGCAGAACCTGCTTTTGAATCGCTTCTCGCCGCTTGAAGCATATCAGGTGCTTGGAGGTGACTTCGAAAGGGCACCCAAATGGCTTATAAGAGAACACACTACTAGGTACCTTGGCAATCCATCCGCACAGAAGCCCCGCCCACTACCGTCACTTGATGAGATTGTGGGTATATCGCAGCTAATGTTCAGCTTTGCTCAGCAGCTAGGTAACGTTTCGAGCTTAGCCTGCTTTACTGACGATGAAGATACACCCTGCCTAGATGAGTTCGAATATTACTACAACACTGGCTCAGGGAGTTTCCGAAACGACGTCACAGGTAATACCCGATGGGCCGATTTTGGAGCTAATGGAATCTCGGGTACCGGTTTTTGGCAAAATGGGGACGCAAACCTCAATCTGGGGCCTACTTCTGCTGGCGTTGCAGCAGTCTGTTTCTGCAATTTACCAATATCATCAGCTCCCACAATAACTGTACAAGAGTATATTGGCCAAGGAACATGGCTAGACCTTTGGATTGACTCCCCAGCTTTTCGAGGTGTCGCATATGGCATCCTCTTCAGAGGGTTCGCAATTCGCCGAATACGCTTGTTGGTTCGAGACAATGAAGGCAACGAGAGTAGACCTTTCTCCTGGGGCGGTTCGTTTTAGCACTTGAGTCTATTCATCGCTTGCCAGAAGAAAATCTAGTGCAGTCTCAAATCTAAGACTTGGGATTAGGGTGCAGATCACTATCCTTTTGGCTATTTCACCCACTTCTGTAATTGCCACCTAACAACCCCAACGCAGCGGACGGAAGAAAGCGACTGGTGCTAAGTTTGAGGGCTATTTGCCGCCGCTGGTTGGGAATGTTAGACAGCCGAAAGTTGTTTGACTAGTGATTTCTTGTAACTTTCTGCAAGGAGATATCCTCGTCCATCGTCGCTGCTCCCTATCGTATATATGCCTAAGCAAGGCTTACGCTCAAATAACGACTGCTATATTTAGGAGCAGCGTTTATGTCGGAATATTAGCTTGTATTTTCCTGGCCTTATGTAAGGGACAAGAACAATAATTTATGCCAGACAATAAAGACCCTTATCATCTCTTTCTCCTTATCGGACAGTCTAATATGGCGGGCCGGGGAATCGTCGCCGAAGAAGATCGCTCGATCAATCCACAAGTCGTGACATTGAACAAAGATGAAGAGTGGGTACCTGCTGTTGATCCGATTCATTTCGATAAGCCCTTTGCTGGTGTGGGACCTGGGCGATCCTTTGCTGTAGCCGTTGCCGAAGAGCATCCAGGAATAACCATTGGACTCATTCCAAGCGCCGTGGGTGGATCTCCACTCTCGTCATGGGAACCAGGAACCTTGGATCCAGCCACAAATACCTATCCGTATGATGACGCGATGAGACGAACGCGTAAGGCAAAGGAAGCGGGCATGTTAAAGGCCATCCTTTGGCATCAAGGGGAAATTGATAGCAATGAGACATTAGCACCGCGTTATAAAGAGAAATTAATAACTTTGATCGGCCGCCTGCGACAGGAGCTTGGCGATCCGGCTTTGCCGTTTTTAATAGGTCAGCTCGGGCACTTTAGCGAAAAGCCATGGGATCAGTGGTGGAGGCTAGTGAACGAAGCTCATCAGGAGGTGGCGCAAGAAATTGAAGGCGTATACTTTGTGAGTTCCAATGGTTTGAAGCATAAGGGAGACATCCTGCATTTCAGCGCGGCGGCGGCGCGCGAACTGGGTAAGCGATATGCGCGAATCTATAATGAAAGGGTAGAGTAAAAGCTTAATTATCCACCTTTGTTGTCGTTAGAAAGTGGGGTATCTCTGGGCTGTATAGTTCACAGAGGTTATCTTTGGCGGGTGGTAGGCAACATTAGATGGCTTTGGGCTGTAATCCCAGAGGAATCAGTAAGTGAATGTCGAACTCAGGTTATCTAAGGAACAGGACGCTCACATCATCAAAAACTTATGGCCGCTTTACCAGCATGATGTATCTGAGTTTGACGCAAGCACACCCAATAGGCACGGTCTTTTGGGTGTTGATGATAGTGTGATGACACTAGCCCAGCATTCTGAGTTATTGGATGTTTGGTGGCGAGAGCCACGAGCGCTATTCCCTTATTTAATTCTCGTGGATGGATGCCCAGCAGGATTCAATCTAGTTGCAGCACGATCACGTCTTCCAAACACGATACAGGCAGACTTTGTAGTTCATGAGTTTTTTGTATTGCATGCTTACCGGGGAAAGGGTGTTGGAGAAAAGGCGGTGGTTGATGGGTTCGCCAAACACAGAGGAAAGTGGGAAATTGTCACATATCCCAATCATGTTCGAGCGATTGCTTTCTGGCGAAGAGTGATCAATTCCTACAGTAGGACTGAATATTCTGAGAACGAGATGGATCATCCTTGGGGAAGGAAGGTTGTCTTTAGCTTTGATAATGCTTAGAAAATATCTAACACTACGTTGGTGCGGACGAATCAATTGCTGCCTGTCAAGGAGGTTGGGCTTGCTTGTTGCCGCTCAACTGCGACGTTATACCGCTTAATTCTCGGTGAAGGTGCAGTTGAAAGCTTATCTGTTGGCATCCAAAGTTAAGTTGAGGGTTCCTGCCAAGAAATGGCTTCAGGCGATGGAAGCAGCCCTTTACAATAGACAAAGCGCTGCTGGGAAACGACAGATGACGTTACAAGAAATCCAAAATCAGGCGTTGCAGTTGCCTGTGGGCGATCGCTGGCGTTTAGTGCAGTCTTTGTTGAGTTCTATTCAGCAAGAGACCTTAGTGCTCAGTCCGCCAACCACAAACGCAAATTCTTTGGCAAGTCTTGATCCTTGGACTAAAAGCCTAATTGGTGTGATTCAGCTAGGTGCAGAAGATCCTACAGAATCCCATGTGGATTACCTAGAGGAGAAATACAGTTGAGGTGGGTGCTGTTTGCTAGTGATGTTTTGCTTGATGTTCTAGCCCAGCGGCAACCATTTTTTGTTGCTTCTACAATCCCTGCCATCTTACCAGCAGAATTTTTGACTATGCCTTTGGAGTAAATGGGGCTTGGGAATGTAGAGAGACTGAGCGATCGCCCCTTCCACTCCAAACCCATAGTTCGCGAAATTCAAGGAGAAGCGAGAACTTGGCGATCGCCTTCTGTATCTATATCAGATGTTGTAGTTGTTTGTGGGCGATCGCTGACATCGGTTTAGTGTGCTAAGACTGCTGGTAAGGGCGATCGGTATGATTTAGAGGTTATCTGCAGCGGGTGATAGTCAACGTTATGCTCCTGCTATCATGACTCACATCACACACTCAACACTCTCCCATCTAGATGGGCTCATGGCTCTGGATGGTCATCTGGATCATGCCCAGATGGAGCGCAAGATATTGGCTGGTGAAGTGATCCATGCTGAACGAGGCAGTACTATCATAGGCATCCTCAGGTACAGCCTGTTTTGGGATGAACTGCCATTCATGAATCTCATCCGCGTCGCAGACCAACACCGGCGACAAGGGGTTGGCAGGTCACTGGTGGCTACTTGGGAGCAGAACATGGCCAAGCTAGGGCATAAATGCGTGCTCACCTCAACCCAAGCTGATGAGCAGGCGCAACACTTCTACAGATGCCTTGGATACAGTGACATAGGCGGATTCGTCATGCCCTCAGAACCCCTTGAGATTATCCTCCATAAGCCAATTGCATAACTAGCTATTGCACCGGACGTCGCTTTGCGCCGCCGCTGAACTCCAACGTTATCCACCTTATGCTTATCGACGGCCAATTCCACTTTGCTGAACGACGGTGAAGCCCAAAATAAACGTGTCCAACCAACTACAGCAATTCGAAAAACTGTCCATACTCGGCCCCCACCATGACATCGATTCGTATTTTTCTCGGTTTTTCAACGATCTTGATTTACACCATTACCGTAATCGCATCTGTCAACCATGGAATTAACTGGCCTTCGGTTGCCCTTAACGACTTGATTGCACTAAATTGGCGTTCACAATTCGACACTGATTTTCTCGTTTATCTATTATTGGGCGCAACTTGGATTTCTTGGCGTGAAGGTGGTACAACCAAAGGATTCGTTTTCGGCTTTCTGAGCGTCTTCTTGGGCGGCATGTTTAGCTTCCCTTACCTACTTATTACCACCTACCATGCAAATGGAGATCCGAAGAAAATACTGCTGGGTGTCCATGCGACCCGAGACACAGAATCCGAAACCAGTGGATAACAATGCAATGCACCGGAGCCGCGAAGCCGGGCGTTTTCAAATGGATAATCACTTGTCGCGACCCAGTGATTGCGGAAGCTATACCGCTTAATTCTCGGTGGAGGTGCAGTTGAAAGCTTATCTGTTGGCATCCAAAGTTAAGTTGAGGGTTCCTGCCAAGAAACGGCTTCAGGCGATGGAAGCAGCCCTTTACAATGGACAAAGCGCTGCTGGGGAACGACAGATGACCTTACAAGAAATTCAAAATCAGGCGTTGCAGTTGTCTGTGGGCGATCGCTGACATTGGGGTATTGTGCTAAGACTGCTGGTAAGGGCGATCGCTTATCTTGGAAAATATAGTTCAGCAAACAGCCTGGAGTATTTCCGATGCCTCAAGCTCTGAAAGCAATTTACCGTAATGGACGTTTATCCTCCAAACGGCTTGTGAGTTGCCTGAAGGAGCTGAGGTTAAGCTTTTAGTTCAGTCTCCTCAATTAATGTCACCACCGATTACTGATCCAGAAACAAAGCGTCAGTTCTTAAAGTCGTTGATTGCACGAATGCAGCAAAACCCAATTCCCATGAACGCTCCTCGTTTTACACGGGATATGCTGTATGAAAGTCGTTGATACAAATATCCTGATTGTCAATATCTTTGTAGAAGTTTTGCAGACATGGCAGACCGTTCTAGTTCACCTCCAACCTCTCTTGAATTGCTGCTTCATGAAATCGAAGCAACACCCAGAGAATACTGGGCAGATTTGCTAGATGCTCTACGTCAGTTCCGACAGAAAATTCCATCAACGGCTCCACCTATGATTGATCCAGAGCAAGCTCGAAAAAATCAAGCCGCGATCGATCTTCTAGATTCATGGCTGGATGAGACCGAGGATGCATCAGAACATCAGCAAGCTTGGGACTTTTTGAAAACGGCTCTAGATGAAGATCGATTGTCCGATCGCCCGTTATTTCCATGAGTCGTCTGATTTTGCTGGATTCTGGACCACTGGGAATGGGCACGCACCCAAAGACTGCAGGTATTCCCCTTGATTGTCAACTATAGCTAAAATCCCTCCTACGACGAGGAGAGAGAGTGGCCGTTCCCGAAATTTCAGATTACGAAGTTCGCCGCGAACTCCTCCGAGCAGGTTTGCTGAGAAGTTTGCGTCGGCTGGACAGCTTGAAGCGAACGCTCGACTACATTCCGATTCAAACCGATACCATGCTTCTGGCGGCTGAATTGTGGGCAGAAGCCAGGAAAACTGGACAACCTACCGCAGATGCTAAAGCGTTAGATGGGGATGTTATTCTGTCTGCTCAAGCTCGTCTTCTCAGAAGTGAGGGGGTAGACGTGCTCGTTGCAACAACGAATGTTGCTCATCTTGCTCGATTTATTACAGCAGCGAATTGGCAATCTATCGGATGAATATTTTGGTGAGTAATCGCAGCATAAAAATCATGTTGCAGCAGACGGAATAGAGTTTATTGATGGGGTGCCAAGGTCGTCTGCTGCCACTGAATACGACCGTTAGGGACTTGCCCAGAAATGGGTTCAAGGGATAGAATCCACAATTTGCAATAGATCAAGAATTGCTAGGGAAGGGGATGTTACAAGAAATTTAAAGTCAGGCATTTCAGTTACCTGTGGCGATCGCCCCTTCCACGCCAAACCCATCGTTCTCGAGATTCAAGGAGAAGCGAAAAATTGGCGATCGCCCAGGCGTTTGTTGGTTACGCAAGTGCGACTGAATAAATAGGAGTGAGTTCGCGCAATCTCAGGGTTTTTCTTGCTGTTATTTAAACCCATAGAAGGGGCGTAAGAGCCGACGCCAAAATCGTTTTAGTTGACGATAAAATAGGCCAGGAAAGCGATAGAAAAAGAGAAGATCAACTAACTCCTCCAGTTGCATGGGTCGCAAATACGTCACGATGCGATCAACCATTTCATCCGCATCTTCGACATATTTTTTGCGACCGAGCCGTTCTGAAATGTTCCACGTGCGCCGGAATAGACGATGCATTTCGCGTTGATAGCCGCGAAGATCGCTGCGTTTACCCTGCAAGCGCTCATCAATATAGCGAGTTGCGATCGCCGCACTGGTCATCCCATGGCGAATACCCTCCCCACCCAAAAAGTTCACCGTGGATACGGCATCTCCAATCGCAATAATGCAGGGGCCTTCCGTGTAGATGTCTCGGAGTTGGCTGCTATAGCGTAGGGTTTCGCCGTGGGTATCTAGCAGTTCGTAGGTTTGGGGTTGGAGGTATTCGTGTAGTACCTTCTCTGTATAGGTTTTGAGCGATCGCGCCACGGTTGAGTCTGCACCGTTCAAGGCTCCTGCTCCGACCTTCAGTTGTTGGTCTGCCATCGGAAAGATCCATGCATATCCTCGTGGCATCCACTTTTCACCCAGCAAAAACGTCAGCCGCCGAGCATGGGCTTCGTAGGTGGTGCGATCGACCCGAATCAAGTACTCAATCCCTGTTCCTGAAATGAACTCTGCCTGAGGTCGTCCCGGTCGTCGCATAATGGCGCGGGCTGGGCCTGTGGCATCCACTAGAATCTGCGCATTGATGGTGGTGGTTGTGTCGGAGAGGTTATTTTTAATGTCTACAGCTAATGAACCATCCTCTAGGGATTGATGGGTTAGGTATCGACAGCCTAACCAGACCACTCCTCCCGTTTCCATAACTTCATCGGCCAGGAATTGTCGCAAGCGGGCGAAGTCCATCACGACGCCCTGAGGGGTTTCTGATCGCCACAGTCCTTGCTGCCGACTGGTAACAATTCCAAGCTCCTGCCAATAGCTCCCGATGACGCTGTCGGGTAATTGAAATTTCGTCAGCGTTTCTAGGGGCGTTCCGGCACTTGAGAAGTTGTTACGGCTAAAGTCTTTGTACCGTTCGATTAACAGCACTCGATGGCCGATTTGACTTAATAACCGAGCGCAATGTCCCCCAGCAGGACCCGCCCCAACCACAACAACATCAAATTTTTCCATAGGATCTTTTACAGAACTCCTGCTGTACTATAGCTAGCCCAGGTTGCTCGTGAAATTTAACTTCATCCAGGAGACAACGCTCATAGCCTAGTTCTTGGCTGCTTTCTCTAATTCCACGCGCCTAGGCGAGTAAAAGATTGTGGTGTCCGAAGGGCGATCGCTATCTCACCATCAAAGCTGTGGGTCAAAATACCTGCACGTTGACCTCAGCGGTTGTGCCAATCAGAACCAGGCGGTGCTTTCAGCCTCTGAGTACAGGCTTAATAGCACCTGTCTCCAGCACTTTCCCCCTCTTACAATTGGCCTATCCTTTTGAGACGCCCAGTTGGCTCTCCTCAACCTGGTGCGAAACGAGAGATTAGGCAAATACCTAAACCCCATGATGGTGTGTCGCCGCACAGGATGCCGCCACGCCACAACTAGGCCATCCTCGCTACGAGTGCCTAAAAACAGCTCAAACGTCTGCGATTCTTTGGAGGTTTTGATCAAATGGCAGAAAAATTGATAGCGGTAGCTGTAACAAGCGATGGAACCATCGCAGCTCATGCAGGTCGAGCCTTGCAGTGGCACGTCTATACCGTTTCTGACACAGAAGCCCCCTGCCTAGCCTGGACATTAGATTTAACTCGCTTCGGCTGCCTCCACGAATGGCATGTGCGAGGTGACGGAAATCGCCATCCCCTACATTTTGTTGATATTGCCATCGCGGCATCGGCGGGTGAGGGCGTGCGACGAAGATTAAAGGAGCGAGAGACAGAGCTGCTTACGACCCGTGAAGCCAATCCAGAAAAGGCGATCATCGCCTATCTCGGTGGTAACTTACCGGAGGGATTGCCCCACGAAAAAGTGCCATGCCACTCTCATTAAAAAAGCCACTCGCTTCTTTGTAGAAGCGGCGTGAACGGTTGTTGGTGCAGTTGGAGGGATTACGACTAGGATGGTGGGCGATCGCATGAAGGAGCGATCGCCCACCATCTGCTTTGTAGAATCACCTCAGCTCCTTAAACGGCTGACGGGTATACGTATCACTCGATTCCGATGAATAGATCGTAAGTCGCGCCCCCACGTGCCGACCCAACCACTACCAGGAGTTCGGCCGGGGAATTAGCGATCGGTCAGTTGTATTTGTTGACATTCGAAGTTGAGTGAGAGGTTCTTGACTGGAACTGCCTTGTCCTAATAGCGTTTGACTAGGGGCGTATCAAGATGACTCCGCAGAGCAAAACAGTTAACGAGCTGCGCCAACAACTGCGGCTACCTCAGCTACTTGATGAATTGATACGCACAGGCCGCTGGATACATCCGGGCGATCGCGTCATGGCAACCGTTGTACCGTTCATTACCGATCCACTTGATTTGCTATCCAATCGCAAAGCCATGGAGCGAGAATCTGGCCCTCTGATGCCTCCATCGGAAACAGAATCTATCAACTTCCACGAATATCGCGGATCATTTCACGCAGATCGACCATTGCCGTGGATCGATGTGGAGAAAACCTTGTTTATCGCTGTCAATCGCCGCATTGGTGATGATGTAGGCATTGCACTGGATTATCGTGACGATCCAGATGAGCCTTCAGTGATTGGTGGGGATTGGCACTCTGGTGATGGGCTATGCTATCGACTCATCACTCATACATTTCATCAGTTTGCAGAAGCGCTTGGCTTGTTGACTAATATTAAATCCGACTAAATAGCCGTAAAACTCAAATATCGTTTATGGCCGCTGCGGTGCAGCGGCCATAAACGATATTTGAGTATTTGATATAACTAACCCACATCAGATAACCAACAAATGAAGTGGAGCCAACGTTCCAGTGAACTTTAAGTTCAGAATCCTTCTCTATAGCGTGGTCGGATAATGAAGATTTACTGAGGCCATCTGCATAACACCCCGTAACGGAGCTATGATGCAGGGCAAATTCAGCCTTATTTCTGAATCAATTTAGTTTATCCAGAGAGTTCCGTCCGCCTCATCCCTCTTATCGGATAGATAGCCAGAAAAAGCCAGCCTCACACCCCGTTTTAGAGTGTTATACAGATAAGTTTCAGCCTAACTCCCCTCATAGAATGTGATGGTCAATTCCAGATCTGACCAATCTTCCGAATTAGAGGTTTTAGACCGAGTAGAAGAGAACAAGGCTGGCTAAACCTATAGCTAACCATAAACCACTCATATGAGAATGTGCTGTTGCATTCCCATGCAAAGAATCAGGAGATAGACATGTCGCTAAATAAGTATGTTGTTTTACGTCATCAGAGCATTATCGTGCCAACCATGGATAATCTTGGCACCTTGGCTAGGGCTTCATCCTTTGCTCTAGCCCGTGATGCTGTAGAGATAACCGAAGCGGAACTGACGCTCAAAGAACGCAGTGATTTACGGCGCGATCCTAGGGTTCGTGCGATTGCTCCACCGATGCCCTTGAAGCTTATTAATCCAATTGACAAGAAAGACGTTGATCCACCAAGTTCGCCTTCATCAACATGGGGTGTGAAAGCCGTGCGCGCAACTGAAACTCTTTATGATGGAACAGACATAACTGTAGCAGTGCTAGACACAGGAATTGATCCAAATCATCCGGCATTTGAATCCGTTGATCTAGTTCAAAAGAATTTCACATCGGAAGGAGAAAATGACACGAATGGGCATGGTACGCACTGTGCAGGAACAATTTTTGGGCAGGATGTAGATGGAACAAGAATTGGGGTTGCGCGTGGCGTTAAACGAGCGCTAATCGGCAAAGTACTTGGGGCCGGAGGGGGGTCATCTGCAACAATCGCGCAAGCCATTCAATGGGCTGTTAATGAAGGCGCAAATGTTGTTTCAATGTCCTTGGGAATTGATTTCCCAGGATTTGTTGATCTAATGGTGAATACTTACAACTATGACATCAATCTAGCCACATCTATGGCGTTAGAGGCCTATCGTGCAAACATAAACCTTTTTAGTGAATTAGCGCAGTTTGTTGAAGCCCAAGGCGTTTTTGGGGACGGAACTATCATTATCGCAGCGTCAGGGAATGAGAGTAATCGACCTGATTATGAAATCGCGGTCGCCCCACCCGCAGCTGGCACAGGCGTTGTAGCGGTCGGAGCCCTTCAAGAAACGGAGAGTGGGTTAAAAGAGGCCTATTTTTCAAATAGCCAGGTTGATATCTCAGCCCCAGGCGTTGAGATCGTATCAGCGAAGCATGGTGGTGGGTTAACGAGCATGAGCGGAACCAGCATGGCAACACCCCATGTTGCAGGTGTTGCGGCATTGTGGGCACAGCGCCAACGTAGCTTGATAGGGCGAATAGAAAACCGTTCACTTCTAGCTCAACTTATTGCTAGTGGGACGACCGTTTCCTTGATTCCAAAGATTGAAGAGGAAGATGTTGGTACCGGTATCGTACAAGCCCCTCTTGGTTAAGCATGTCAGCAATGTTTGAGCTTTGGTTAACATGTATCGAGGCCAGGGTATTGGTATAGCCTTACGCATTGAAATTAGGACAAATCATTTTTGAAAGCCTGCGTCGCAGGGCTTTCAAAAATGATTGGGTTCTACCTGAGCGCGTAGCGCCATAAAGCGGTTATTCAGTATGCGCATACGCATGCGTGGCGATCGCACTGCTACAAAGTCGTGCTGATGTCCAATTCTGACGACGGGCTCAGCCATGTTGGTTGATGGTGGTATTTCCATCCATCGTGTTTAATGCTCAGCTTGCTGGCTTGCTGGCAGGCAAGCCTCTCTGGGCAGTTCTATCCAGAACACCCAGCCGTTGAGGGGAATCGCCTGATCAAGAATGGTGGTTCTACAGAGAATGGGGCATCACTCTTCTTCGGGGACGATTTCGGAGACGACGCGCCCGCCGCTGATGACGATGGTTTGGTTTTGCAGGCGTCCGTTGGCGGTGGGGCCGTTCACCACCATTTGGGGATCGGGTTGGCGATAGTCGACGTTGCCCGTGGCGCGGAACTCCTGACTGGCGAGGTTCCAGACCAGGTTGTCAGAGAGCAGTGTGGACTGGTTGCGCTGGGCGATCGCCCGTACATCCCCCTGCATATTCAAAACGCGGGTATCAATAGCGAGTTGCCCCTGATTGGCCGTGATTGTGAGCTGTTGCCGGGGTTGCACTAATCGCAGGGGCTGGTTTGAGCGCAAGGTTTCTTGGTCGATATTCCAGATGAGCTCTGCGCTGTTGACCTGGGCCATGGGGTCTTCCATGGCGATTTGGGCATTGCCCCGCAGGGTGACGCGATTGGTTGACAGATCCACCTCTGCCCGCTGTCCGTTGGCAATGTCCGTAACTCGATCGTTTTGCAAGCGGCGCACCTCAATGGGGCGATCGCTCGTCATCTTCTCTTCGGCCATCAGCCAGGTCAGCGCCTGCGATCGCAATACCATCGTCGGCTGCTCACGGGTGCGGGCAATCACCCGGCCTGTGAGTTCCATCCGTTGATCCTGGTCATAAAGCCGACCTTCCCGTGCTGAAAGCCGAGCCTCCGGATGGGTGACCTGGAAGTTGCGCCGCACCGTGAGGATCTGTTCCCCAGGCTGCCATTCCATTTCCTCGCCCGTCAACACGGCCTCAGTGCGCAAATCGACCACTTCAACGTTGCCCCGCAGGACGATGCGCTGGCCGTTTTCATACACCTGACCGCGATCGCCACTGATCTCGTAGATTGCTTCTCCCTCCCGGAAAAGCTGACCATCAGGGTTCGTGACCGCCGCAAACTCGTTGTTTTCGTTATAGGATGCGGCTTCTGCAAACACTTCCCATACCAGGTCGCCACTTTCGTCTGCCTGCTCCAGGGTAATATTCTCGAAGGTGAGGGTATTGTCGATTTGCTGAACTTCGGCACTATCTTCGGCCAGACGATTAGCTCCCCGATTGTTGGACTGGCAAGCCGCAGACGCCAGCAATACAGGCATCACAGCCAGCAGGAGGAGCGATCGCCCCAAGCGAGATTTCATATTCAACGTCAGGAACAGGGGAAACCGCATTAAACCCTCGTTTTCTAGAGATCCGGTGGATACAGCATCCCTAGCTTAGACGAAAGATACCCTGCTTGGTTGCCGGGAGGAGCCATTATTCCCGTCGCTCCTAGCCGCAATAGCCTATTGCAGCGATCCGTTACCCGTCCTGGGCCTCTGATTCTTCCGATGTGATGCTAGATAGGGGGCGATAGGAATAGGTATGCCGAGGCGTTTTCATGATGCTCTCTTTTACTTGCTCCAGGTCGATATAGCGATCGGCAACGTTGATCAAACTATCGCTGGTCATAGAGCGTAAGCTGACGACTTCTACCCGCACCCCGCGATAGCTAACCGCATCTACCGCATAGGCCAGATCCCCATCCCCACTGACTAAAACAGCGGTGTCGTAAGACCCTACCAAGGCCATCATATCGACGGCAATCTCGACATCTAAATTTGCCTTCTTGGATCCATCTGGAAGCTGAACCAGGTCTTTAGAAATGACGCGATAGCCATTGCGCCGCATCCAGAGAAGAAATCCTTGCTGTTTTTCGTTCGTGCGATCAACCCCTGTGTAGAAAAAGGAGCGTAATAAGCGGGACCCTGCGGTTAGACGGCAGAGTAACTTGGTGTAATCGATTTCGATTCCTAACTGGAGTGCAGCGTAGAAAAGGTTGGAGCCGTCAATAAAAATTGCAACGCGTCCACGATTTTCTAAGACTTGCTCGGGCGTGAATACTATATCGCTCTCGGTGTGATCGAGCATTTTATCCTCAGTTTGTTATGAAAAGAAAGGCCGTATATGAATTGAATCAATCGTCGCATGAGTGAGGTAGAAAGCGAACCGTTACCCATTAAGTAACCCGATTGGAGAGAGAAGTTTTCTATATACTTTGCGAAGCGATGGACACAAACCAGGAAAGAATTAGTGAGAAAAAAATGCAATCAATC
>JBCBSL010000098.1:0-15423 GCA_039819145.1 Cyanobacteria bacterium J06638_22 | reverse complement strand
GTGGATACGCCGCTTCTCGAAAAAAATCATACTTGGATTCTGAGACCCTTGATTTTGGGTAGCGCGGGCATTGCCCGCGCTACCCAAAATCAAGGGTTTAGTGAGGTTCTGATTTTTTGCCTTGTCCTGGGTGAGCCAACAATGACTGGTCTGCAAACCGCGCCAGTCCTGGTTATGATGAAAGAAGTTTACAGAACGTTACAGGCATTTTCCCTATGGCGCTCACACAGGTTCCCGTCGAGACGAAAACCTGGCAATGGCAGGGCTTTCCTATCCGCTATCAGCAAGCGGGAGAGACTGGGCCTGCCGTTGTTCTGGTGCATGGGTTTGGAGCCTCCAGCGACCACTGGCGCAAAAACCTGCCCGTCCTGGGCGAGACTCATCGCGTGTTTGCCATCGACCTGATTGGGTTTGGCTTTTCGGCCAAGCCGACGCCTGGAGAGCCTATCCATTATCGCTTCGAGACCTGGGGCCAGCAGATTGTTGATTTCTGCCAACAGATCGTTGGAGCGCCCGCGTTTTTGATCGGCAACTCCATTGGCTGTGTGGCAGCAGGGCAAGCTGCGGTTATGCAACCGGATTGGGTGCGTGGCGTGGCGATGCTGGATTGTTCTCTGCGCTTACTCCACGATCGCAAACGACTGACATTGCCCTGGTATCGCCGTTTGCCCGCGCCCTTGCTACAAAGCCTTTTGGGAAATCGGGCGATCGGTCACTTCTTCTTTTCGCAAATTGCCAACCGCCGCACGGTTGGCCGCATCCTGCGACAAGCCTATGGCCGCAAAGAAGAAGTCACGGACGAGTTGGTCGATTTCTTGCTAACGCCTGCCTTCGAGCCTGGCGCGGCGGATGTGTTTCTGGCATTTGTGCGTTATTCCCAGGGTCCCCTGGCCGAAGATTTATTGCCTCAGATGACCTGCCCGGTGCTGATGCTATGGGGTGAGGAAGATCCCTGGGAACCGATCGCCCTGGGTCGCGAATTAGCAAATTTCCCCATCGTCGAAGACTTCATTCCTCTACCAGGACTGGGACACTGTCCCCAAGACGAAGCTCCAGAGGTGGTGAATCCTCTGCTACAAGACTGGTTGACTCGTCACAGCTAGATTTGGGATTGGTGCGGCTTTCCTAAATTACGCATCGAGTGTTTTGTCTTTTTGGTAGACTTCGAGCAACACGATGAAGGTGCTGCCTTCCCCGACCTTGCTGCGGGCCGCAACGGAGCCACCGCAACGTAAGAGCAATTGTTGGACGATGGATAGACCCAATCCGGCTCCGCTGGTGTCGATGTTAGGGGTATGTCTGCCACGATAGAAGCGCTCAAATACGCGGGGAATATCGGCCTGGGAAATGCCGACCCCTGTATCTCGCACCTCAATCTGCACATAATCGCCCTGTTTCTTTGCCCGCACCCAGACCTGTCCGCCTTGCTGGGTAAATTTGATGCTGTTGTGAATCAGGTTAATGATGATTTGGCGAATCCAATTTGTGGTGCAGGCAACGGCGGGCAAATCATCGGGAACGGTATAGGCCAGCATCAGTCCCTTTTCTTGGGCGAGCGGTTGGTATGTGCTCACCACACCGGGCACTACATCTGCCAGGTTGATGGGCATTAACGTGGTGCCATCTTCGGTGTCCTCCAGTTGGAGGAGGGAAAGGACGCTGGTAATGAGCGAACTTTGGCGATCGCACTCCTGGGTCAGCAAATCCATGTAGCGCTGGCGCTGGGGTGGACGCATGTTAGGCGACTCCAGCAAGGTCAAAGCGGTTTTCATGCTAGAAAGCGGTGTTCGTAGCTCTTGCCCAACATTGGTCAGGAACTCGTTCTTCAACCGCAGCGCATTTTGCAGTTCGCCGTTTTCCAGTTGTAGGGATGTTGCCGATTCTGCCTTGCGCCGATCCTCCGCTGCACCGTGCCAAATGTTTTCCTGCACCTGAATTTGTTGCATCACTAGGTGATTCAAGATATCGGGAGCCAGCTGGATATTGGTGGCGGGGGCGGTGATGGTTTCCCAGTTGTCTAACAGAGTGGAGAGTTCGTCGCGATGTTCAGTATTGGTGCTTGACCCCACGGCCAAGTGGATACCTGTCAGTACCTTTTGAATAATCGTGGCATCAAAGGAGCAGAGCGTTAGCAGGAGGTGTTTGCGATCGTTCCCCTCCGGTGTGGGATTTGCCTCCGAACCGTTTTCTGAACCCTCAGGGTCCGCAGCCGAATGGCGACGCATTGAGCGCGGACGATGAGCCACCACCAGCACCGAGAAGGTATCCGACAGAATTAGCATGAAATATTCGCGCCGCAGTTGCACTTCCGACTGGATGGGCAAAAACACGCTGCGTGTGCTTTCTGTGGAAGTCATGGGAATGATGCCCTGGTCGTCGATCAAGGCATCGGTTTCTGCACTCATCAACTGCGCTTCCAGGCTCGAGATGGAATCAAACATTTCCTGGGATTGCATCTCTGGCTCGCTGTCTGGCTCAGGAGGGGGTTGGGTGCGAGCCGAAGATGGCGCCTGCGAGAAGGTGTAGATGGTATGGGGGGCTGCAGACGATCGCCGCAATCGCCCCAACTCCGCTTCCCACACCTCACCCCGTGGCAACTTAGTCCATACTGTTGCGGAGATGCGCTGATCAATCAAAAGATCTACGAACTGTGTGATGAGTGACTTGAACGTACTTGGGCTGAGCTGTAACGGATGAGGTGGATTATCCGTGCTGAGTGCCAGTTCGTAGAGAGAAATATCCCGTAGAGATGACGATTTCATGGAAGGGAAATTGATGCGACAAGGGACAACTATGCAAAAGGGGAACACCCCAATCTTTCTTTCTCTATAACTCTAGGAAACGAAATCTTGTCCGGGCGGATTTATTTACGCTTCTTAGATATTTCTTTATGAAAAACTGCGACCGCGAATCATGTATAAAATCGGATGGGGAGATGGCGTGGACAGTATTTGCCCTATCTCCACAGCCGATTTTGCATGGCTACATTATGCATTTTTATTCGTTGTGTAGGCATTTTGCCAAGGGCCAGGCGGGGGTTGAGAGAGATCAAACGGAAAGGTTTCGGTTTTATAGATCTTAAGTCCTCTTGCCTGATAATTCTTCAAAGCATAGGGACTATCAAGGGTGCAGGTGTGTACCCACACCCGCGTGGCATTTAATGCCCAGGCTTGCTGGATGCCTCTGGTCAATAGATGACCGCCCAGACCGCGCCCAATAAATTGACGCATTAAGCCAAAGTAGACCAGTTTGACGCTGCCATCGGCCCGTGCTTCCAGCTCCACATAGCCTCCTGGGGTGCCCGACTCATAGATAACCCAGGTCTGGACAACCGGACGGTTTAGATAGGCCATCCACTCATCGTACGTCCAGGTCAAGCGATCGCGCCAATACCAATCGCCCCCAACGCTGGTGTAGAGAAACCGACTCAATTCCGGAGAGGGCACTTCCGCCTGGATGACCTGAATGTTTGGGGTATTCAGTAGCTTGGGGCGCAATTCTGCCGGATGGCGCATATCCAAATACCAGACAGTGATTTGCGTGAGGGTTGACGAAGAAGGCATGGACTAGAGGTGGAGAGGAAACAAAATGTCGAGAGTACAAAAAGCCGAGGAAATTGAGCGGTGACATGTCAACCATACTGCGTGCATCTCGCAGATGAAATGGGGGTGTTGTACCCTGCTCCATCAACGAGATGCATGGGATTTATCTGGGGACAGGATTAAAGCGAGAAACCCCTGCTAAAACCCTTGATTTTCGGTGGCGTAGCCACCACCCATGCCACCCAGAATCAAAGGAGTCTCTGGTTTTTGTCCTGGGTGTAGGAGGTTTACTCCTAAAGGAGGATGCTAAATATCTTTCAGATCTGATTAAAATTCGGCTTTTTGCCCGAATACGCTGTTAAAACGCGCTAGGATTGATACTACAGATAACCGAAGCTTAATCTGAACTTGACACTTGCCGATCTGAAGAGCCGCCTCGAACAGTCTTCTTTTCCAGCGGAAATCTACACGCTGGAGAATGGGTTGACCGTGATTTTTCAGCAGACCGCTTCGCCCGTTGTTGCTGTGGATGTGTGGGCGCGGGCAGGGGCGATCGCTGAACCCGAAGCGTGGGCGGGCATGGCCCATTTTTTAGAACACATGATTTTCAAAGGGACGGAGCAACTCCCTCCCGGTGCGTTTGACTATGTGATCGAGCGCTATGGTGGCGTGACCAATGCGGCTACTAGCCACGACTACGCCCATTTCTTCATCAACACGACAGCCGCCCATTTGCCCGAAACACTTCCCTACTTGGCAGAGTTGCTACTGAACGCGGCGATCGCCGACGAGGAGTTTGACCGCGAGCGGGATGTGGTGCTGGAAGAAATGCGACAAGCCGAAGATGACCCCGACTGGTTGGGGTTCCAGGCTCTCTCCGAATTGATCTTTCAAAACCATCCCTATGGTCGCCCGATTTTGGGAACCCCCGACCATTTGCTAAAGATGTTGCCCGAAGAGATGCGGGCTTTCCATCGCAAGCATTACCAGCCCGACAACCTGACCGTGGTGATCGTCGGAGATACCCCTCGCGATACCACTCTGGCGTTGGTCGATAAACTGTTTGGCTCCTTTGCGCCACCACCGCCTTTTCCCAACTTAACTATTGCCGCTGAGCCCCCCATCGTGGGCATTCGCCGCAACTACTTGCAATTACCTCGGTTGGAATTGGCTCGGCTGATGCTGGGATGGATTGGTCCCGGAGCGGATAGCTTGTCCGATGCCTACGGTCTGGATCTGCTCTCGGTAGTGCTGGCTGGTGGGCGCACATCCCGCCTGGTGCGAGAACTGCGAGAGGAACGGCATTTGGTACAAGACATTTCCAGCAGCTTCTCTTTGCAGCGGGATTCTAGCCTCTTCACCATCACCGCGTGGCTAGAACCCCAGCACCTCGATCAGGTCGAGGCACGGATTGGGGATTGTCTGTCGGAACTCAGTAGCACCCTGATTCCCGAAAATGAGCTAAAACGGGTGAAGCGACAGCTCTGCAATGATTTTTCTTTCTCTACCGAAACCTCTAGTCAACTGGCTGGGTTATATGGCTACTACAGCACGATCGCCCAACCCGAGGTTTCTGTCACCTATCCCCAGCGCATCACCAATCTTCGACCCGAAGCACTGCAAGCCCTTGCCAGTCGATACCTATCGCCCTATCACTACGCAGCGGTAGTGCTGACCCGTGCGCCAGACGATGGAGACATTTGATAGGCTGAGGGCAATCTTCGTGGTCTTTTGAGATCCCTTGGATAGGCTAAGAGTTTGGTGTGGGGCTTAGTTTTTGGCTCTCTTCATTCTTTTTTGGCTCCCTTCATTTCCTTTTGATTTTTGGTGTCTATGTCTTCTTCGCTGACTCGCGATCGCAATCATTTACAGGTTCACCGCACGGTCTTAGGCAATGGCATGACTGTGTTGACGGTTGAAAACCCCACCGCTGACATTGTGTCGGGGCGTATCTTCGTTCGTGTTGGCACCCGCTACGAACCCATGGAGCAAGCTGGGATCACGCACATGCTGATGTCGGTATTGACCCGTGGCACCCAGCATCTGTCGTCCATGGAAATAGCCGAGCAAATCGAGTCGGTCGGCGCTGGCATGGGAACGGACTCGGCGACGGACTACAGCCTGGTGAACCTGAAAACGGTTTCGAGCGACTTTCCCGAAATTTTGAACCTGGCGGCAGAGATTATGCGATCGCCCTCCTTCCCCAACTCGGAGGTCGAGCTAGAGCGCCGTCTCACCCTGCAGGGCTTGCGGTCGATGCAGGAGCAACCCTTCAGTATCGCCCAGCGCCAACTGCGACAACTCATGTATGGCAACCATCCCTATGCCCTCTCCGCCCTGGGTACTGAAGACAGCATTCAGCAACTCACGCGGGATGATCTGGAAACCTACCACCAGGCTTATTTTCGGCCTGACAATGTGGTGGTGAGTATTGTGGGACGCATCACCCAGGAACAGGCGATCGCCCTAGTCGAAGAAGCCTTTGGCGACTGGCAAAACTCAGATAGCGCCCTGCTCGAACCCCCCGCGTTGCCGGAACTGACGCCCCAACCCCAGAGCATTGCTACCGAGCAAGATACCCAGCAAGCGATTTTGATTCTGGGATACCTCGCCCCGCCGGTCAGCAGTCCCGATTACACCACGCTGCGGCTGATCAACTCGCACCTGGGCAATGGGCTATCCAGCCGACTTTTTGTGGAACTGCGGGAGAAGCAGGGCTTGGCTTATGATGTGTCCACCGTCTTTCCCACGCGGGTGCTGCTGTCACAGTTCCTGGCCTATATCGGCACCGCCCCGACAAACGTGGCGATCGCCCTAGCTGGATTGCGGCAAGAAGTCGAGCGCCTCTGCTCCACGCCCCTCACCGACGAGGAGTTGCAGGTTGCCAAAAGTAAGTACCTGGGGCAATATGCCCTCGGCAAGCAAACCAACGCGCAGATTGCCCAAATCTACGGCTGGTACGAAACCCTGGGAGCTGGCATCCACTACGACGACCAGTTCCAGGACGATTTTGCAGCGGTTACATCTGAAGACGTGCAGGCTATTGCCAACCGATATTTCATCGAACCCTACATGTCTCTGGTCGGCCCCAAAGAAGCGATCGGCATGGCTGAGTTGCGGTAGGGCGATCGCCCTATACGCCCAGTTCTTCCAACACTAAATTGCCCCGATAGCCGGTTACTAACCGACTACCATCCTGAAACACATGCACCTCAATTTGGTCACTGGCCCAAGTCAGCTTATCCTGAAAGGCTGGATTGAAGACATGTACACGCTGATTCTTCGAAGACACCAGAGAATCTGGACTATTGATGGCCAGGGATTCAATGTAAGGGCCATCAATCAAAATATCCAACTGCTCCAGCAAGTCTTTTGCACCAGCCGGGCCATATTCCGACCGCAATTCTTCTAAGCGAAAACCGCTGAACGACATTACGTTCAGTCCTGCCGCTTTCACTTGGCGTGCGACATTAGCCAGCGCCGGAGCCTGCCAGAATGGCTCACCGCCAGAGAAGGTAACCCCTTGATTGTGGGGATTCTTCAGGATTTTTGCGACGAGGGCATCCACTGAAATGAGTTCATTGACCTCAAACGACCAGGAGGCGGGATTAAAGCAGCCGGGGCATTCTCGCAAACAGCCCTGTGCCCATACCACCGCACGACTGCCTGGGCCATTTACCTCAGATTCATCCACATAGCCCATGATGTTGAGATACCCGGCAGGGATTTCGAGCAATGCGGGGGATGGGTTTTCACGGCGCGTCATACTTACCTCCTTTAACCGTCACGCAGCAGTTTATTACTGGGAATCAAAGATTACTGAGAACAAAAGAACCTAAGTGATTTGTGGTTTTAAACCTAACGATGAATCGTGAGGAACTTGTGAGGAAGGGATGACACCGAGAAAGATAATTAACGATCATTAATGAATCGCAATCAAATCATAAGTCTGCTTTATTATCTGTTCATTATTCCTGATTCATCGCTCTCTCGCCTTGCGGAGATGACGATTTCTGTTAAGAATTGTAAAGAGAGATGAGAGGGATGGAATGGCTGATGTAACGAAGGGGGCGATCGCTCCATCAAGCAAAGCACAGGAAAACGCTGATTCACAGGATCGCCCGCTGGGAACTCCCCAACCGCTCTGGCGCGTGATGCTGTTCTCGATAGTGACGGGGCTTGCCTACTACGGCTATTACAAGTGGATGATCCAGGATGAGTTGCACCATTACACCGGTAAAGATTTTTCTGGGGCTGTGGCCTTACTGCCGTTCTTGTTAGGTGTAGCTGTACCACCAGCCTTAGCGGTCTTCGACCCCGATGTGCCGTCCTGGTTTGCTTGGCTTTTTGTGCTGGGCGTGGTGTGGATTTACATTGTGCAGTTTCGGCTGTATCGCACGGTGAATCAGCTCTATCGAGACGCTGGATTGGCAGAGCCCCTGGAGGTGTGGTGGCTATTTATTCCGGGGCTGAACCTGTTGGTTGGATTGCGACAAATTCACTTCTTGAGCCAGTACTGGATGCGGTTGCGCGGCGAAACGAAACCTGACCCAGTAGCAGAGACCCTGCCAATATTTTTCGCAGAACCTTGAGAGAATCACCTTGCCTTTCGTGCAAGAGCACTCGGATGTAATGAGGAACGTATTATGAATAGGAATCGAGAGAAGCGAGTGCAGACGGGGGCTTTGGCACTACGGGGGCGATCGCTGCCACCACTGAATTCATTCGCCCAAACCAACCTGTCTTCCAGCCTTCAAAAAATGTTGGTGTTGCTGCTGGTCGTAGGTTTGACACTTATTCTGAATGCCGTTCCGGTATCGGCCAATCCCTATGCCGCGCCGCCCCTATCCTTCAGTAACGCAGAACTGCGGGGCCAGGACTTTTCGGGACAAAACCTGCGAGCCGCAGAGTTCTCCAACGCGAACTTAGAAGCTGCCGATTTCTCCAATGCTCGGGCGCAGGGAGCCGTCTTCAGCGCTTCGGTGATGACAAAAACCGATATGCACGGCGCCGATTTGCGCGATGCTATGCTGGATCAATCCAAATTCCTCGACACCGACCTTCGCGACGTGGACTTCACCAACGCCATCCTCCTCGGCTCCACCTTCAAGAACGTGGACATCACCGGAGCCGACTTCACCAACGCGCTGCTCGACCTGTCTCAGGTCAAAACCCTGTGCAAGATGGCCGAAGGAGCCAACTCAAAAACAGGCATCGATACCCGAGACTCTCTAGGATGCCGAGATTGATTGATAATAGGGCTTACGCATTTTGTTGATGGTGTGGGCGCGGCGCGCCCACACCATCAACGAATTTAGTCCGGATTACGCGAGTTTTGCGTAAGTCCTGGATAATTTAGTTTGATAGGGAGGCAATCCTTTGGCGTTGTCATGCTTATGATCTTTTGTGTCTTTTTGCTCCATCCTTTTTGCTCCATATTTATCCCCACCTACTGCCTTGAGCCTCAATTCCAATCCCCCAGCACGTCATTCATCTGCCTCGCCAGAGTCGGTGCCTCATCTGCGTTCATCTGCGTTCATCTGCGTTCCACCCTTGCCGTCCCATCCCTACTCTGAGGCGATCGCACCATGAAAGTCGGCGTAATCGGCGGCGGCCAACTGGCATGGATGATGGCTCCAGCCGCAAAAGCCCTGGGGATTGAGCTGGCCGTGCAAACTCCAGGCGATCGCGATCCCGCTGTGAGCTTAGCCGATGAAGTCGTGTTCGGGGCGATCGCCGATGCCAAAACAACCGCTGAGTTGGCGAACCATTGCGACGTCATCACCTTTGAAAACGAGTTTGTGGACTTGCCAGGGCTGATGCAATTGGGCGATCGCGGCGTCACCTTCTACCCACCCCTCAACGCCCTAGAGCCCATTCTGGATAAGTACGACCAGCGCTCTGCACTCCTAGCTTGGGATGTACCCACCCCCCGATTTGCCGCAGTAGCTTCCTCCGATACTCCCGAAACCCTAAGTCAGCACGGCTTTCCCGTTGTTCTCAAAGCACGGCGGCATGGCTACGACGGCAAGGGAACCTTGGTACTGCGAGATCTAGACGCCGTGCAAGCCCAACTATCAGGAGCCGCATCAGATACCTGGTTGCTAGAAGAATTTGTCCCCTTTGAACGCGAGATGGCCGTGATGGCCGCCCGCTCCACCACCGGCGAAACCGTCGTATACCCCGTCGTAGAAACCCAGCAAGTCGATCAGGTCTGTCGTCGCGTCTACGCCCTACCGGAATGGGACGAAGCCATAACCCAACAAGCCACGGCGATCGCCCACACCCTCCTCACCCAACTCAACTATGTCGGCGTCCTCGGCATCGAATTCTTCCTCACCCAAGACGGCACCCTTTCCGTCAACGAACTGGCTCCCCGCACCCACAACTCCGGACACTACACCCTCGACGCCTGCGACACCTCCCAGTTCGAGCAACAACTCCGCGCCGTCTTTGGCCTGCCCCTCGGCTCCCCCACCCTGCAAAGCAGCGGAGCCATCATGGTCAATCTCCTCGGCTTCGAATCCTCCGACTCCGACTACAGCGATCTGCGTCAGCAACTCGCCCAAATCCCCAACGCCCATGTCTATTGGTACGGCAAAACCCAATCCCGCCCAGGCCGCAAACTAGGGCACATCACCGTCACCCTCCACCCCAACCAGACCCGCCAAGACGCCGAAGCGATCGCCCAACAAATCGAGAAAATCTGGTATCCCAACCCTGCATAAATCAAAGCCCTTGTGAGAGCAGTCAACACAAAAGCCGGATGCACCCCACCGATGCGAAGCGGCTCAATGCCTCCTACTCAAAAACCCTTGCTGAAGGGGGTCTGGGGGAACGAGCTTCGTTCCCCCAGTCAGGGGGTTTGGGGGGCGACGCGCCCCCAAGACCCATTCAAAACACTCATCAGAACCCTCAAACGCCACCCATGTTGAGCGTATAAATAATCCGGATAGGCCATGGCGATCGCTGCATTAAATAGCGACGGCATTGGGCTTTGGGTGTAGTAACGAACGAGAAACCGAAACAATTCTCGCCCAAGTCGTAGTCGTTGAGCGTGGTGGATAGTAGCGCAATGAAGCACTACAGGGCAAACGTAGCAGGTATTCTGACCGGTTTATTGATGGCGCTAGGCATCGCTCCTCTAGGAAGCATGCCAGGCTATGCCCAGGTAACCTCCGTAAACGAAGGCTACCTATTAGGCGTAGGCGATCGCCTGCGCCTCGACGTGTTCAACGTACCGGAATACAGCGGCGAATTTCAGGTGCTAGCCGACGGCACCCTGAATCTCCCTATCGTGGGTGGCGTATCCGTCCAAGGAATGACCCTAACTCAAGCCTCCCAAGCCGTTTCTCAGCGCTACCTAGACGTTATCCGCCGCCCCTACGTCACCCTCAGCTTGCTCGAAACGCGCCCCGTGACCGTGGCTGTCGCAGGCGAAATCCACCGCCCTGGTTCCTACCGCTTCGAGACCCAGAGCACAAACCTCAGCGATGCGCTGCAACAGGCCGGAGGCATCACCCAATCCGCCAACATCCGCCAGATCCAAATCCGTCGTCAGCGTCCAGCCCAACAGGTGGACGTGTTGACCGTCGATCTGCGGCAGCTGGTGCAGACCGGAGATCTGGCGCAGGATGTGTTGCTGCGAGATGGCGATCGCATCTTCATTCCCACCGCCAGCACCATCAGCCTGGAAGACGCCCGACTTCTCGCCAACACCCCCTTTGCCAGCAACGCGACCACACCGATTCAGGTGGCGATTGTTGGTGAAGTTAACCGCCCTGGCCCCCACACCCTCACCCCCAATGCCGCAGGCGACGACCAATCCCAGCCCCGCATTCCCACCCTGACCCAGGCCATCCAGGAAGCAGGCGGCATCACCCAGGATGCCAATATCCGCGACATCGAGGTACGGCGCACCACCGCCAATGGCGAACAACGGGCGATCGCCGTCGATTTCTGGGAATTGCTGCAACAAGGGGATTTGCGCCAGGACTTGCCCCTCCAGGCTGGGGACACAGTAATGATTCCAACGGCGATCGCCCTCACCCCCAGCGAATTGACCGAGCTTGCCGCCGCTAGCTTCTCCGCCGATGAGATGACCGTCAATGTAGTCGGTGAAGTTGCTCGCCCTGGCGCTGTTACCGTCGAACCCAACACGCCCCTCAATCAGGCCATCCTGGCGGCAGGCGGTTTCACAACTCGCGCCCGCCGAGGTGAAGTCGAGCTAATCCAACTCAACCCCAACGGCACCGTGACTCGCCGGGATGTGGACGTGGACCTTTCCAATAATGCCAACCTCGACAACAATCCACCCCTGCGACCGGGAGACACTGTCATCGTTGGGCGATCGGGCATCGCCGCCTTCAACGACACCCTCACCTCCATTGCGACCCCTCTGGGTGTGATTCTCCGCATATTTAGCGGATTTTAAGGGAACCGGTGCCCTTCGACTGCGCCCAGGGCACAAACGGCTAGCGGGCTGAGCGCAGCCGAAGCCAGCGGGATACTCTGTTTGAAAAATCGCTGAAGTATCTACGACGCATCTAGGTGCTTCCGCAACATTTGCTCCACCTGCTGCACCGATGCGCGGGGGGAAAGGCGCGGTAGAGCCACAGGTTTCTCCTTTGCCCAGTGCAGCACTGGAATTTCGTATTGATAGGCCGCAAACCACTCGGGGTTTGTGGTGATGTCACGCACCTCCAAATTAATGGGAAGGCCTTGAATTTGCTCCAATTTTTCTTGCAGCCCTTCGCACAGGTGGCATCCAGGCTTGCTGTAAAGCACTAAGTCCATGAGATTTAAGAAATGGAAACAGATAATACACAATCCCGACCGGAATATGTGGCTTTCGGTTATGATTAGTCATAACGAACCAAGAGGATTCTACAAGCATGGCTACTTCCACTGAAGCTCCGCTACGACTTCATGACCTCAACCTGGATGAGCTAAACGAGAAATTTGAAACCGCGCACCCCAGCCATATTCTTGCCTGGGCGATCGCAAACATTCCTTCTGGGTTGGTTCAGGCCAGTGCCTTCAACGTTGACGATATTGCGATTACCGATATCCTCTATCGGCAACTCAAGCCCGCAACCCCCGTTCCCGTTCTATTTCTCGACACGCTCTACCATTTTCCCGAAACCCTGGAAACCGTTGCCAACGTCAAAAACGCCTATAACTTGAATCTTCAGCTCTACAAAATTCCTGGCGCGATGACGCGGGAAGATTTTGAAGCAGAGTATGGCAAGGCGCTTTGGGAAACAGATGTGCGCGAATTTCATCGACTCACCAAAATCGAGCCACTACACCGTGGGTTAGCTGAACTCGATGCCCAGGCATGGATTACAGGTCGACGGCGCGATCAGGCGATGACCCGCACGCGCCTCGAAATCTTCGAGGTTGACGCCCATCAGCGGTTGAAGATCAACCCGATCGCCACCTGGACGCGCAAAGATACCTGGGATTATGTGGCCGAGCATGGTGTAATCTACAATCCCTTGCACGATCGCGGCTACCCCAGCATTGGCGACGAACCACTGACTACGCCCGTTGCCGAAGGTGAAGACGAACGGGCTGGGCGCTGGCGGGGTATGGGCAAAACAGAGTGCGGCATCCACGTGGAAGACTGAAGCTGCAACAACGGTAGTTTTACCGAGATTTACGCATTTTGTTGAAGGTGTGGTCGTGTCGTGGCTACACCTTCAAAGAATTTTGTATCCACTTCGGTTGAAGAACCCAAATATCATTTGCGCTTGCTGCGATGCAGCGAGCGCAAATGATTCTAGTCGGATTTGATATTACTCTTTGACATTACTCAGGCTGCGAGACTGTCAAAGCAGATCTTTGAACGTTGGATTTTCCTTAATCTGCTTGAGCAAGGCTTTGATTTCCTGGGTGCGGTCTTTGCGAACCACGAGAGTAACGCTTTGGTCGCGCACAACGACAATATCGTCCAAGCCAATTGTGGCAATCAGTTCGTCCTTATCGGTGGCGTAGAAGAGAGAACCTTTGCTGTCGATGCAGATATGCTGTGCCAGCTCGACATTGGGCTTGTCGCCTTTGAGCAAGCGCTCGATCGCATTCCAGTCACCCAGATCATCCCAGGGAAATGTTGCGGGTAGCACACAGGCACGCTGGGTCTTTTCCATCAGGGCATAGTCGATGCTCTGCTTGGGGAGCTTGGGATAAACGGCGGGACCTTCGGCTTGCAGGGGTTCCAGCACGTAAGGTGCGTGAATCTTCATTTCTGCCAGCGCTATTCCTGCCTGGAAGATGAACATACCACTGTTCCAGCTAAAGCGACCGCTGTCGATAAACTCCTTAGCCGTGGCGAGTTCGGGCTTTTCCGTGAATCGCTGAACCCGATAGCCGGGAATGTCGAAATAAGACCCAAGGGGTTCCCCTTGCTCGATGTAGCCGTATCCGGTGGAGGGGAAAGTGGGTTTGATGCCGAGGGTGGCGATCGCCTGCTCTGTCTTTGCTAATGATTCTGCTGCCCGCAGGGTTTTATGAAACAGGTCGAGATCGCCAATCCAGTGGTCGGCAGGAAAAAAGCTAACGACAGCATCCTCACCATGCCGCTTCGCCGCTTCCAGGGTTGCCCAGGCTACCGCTGGAGCCGTATCCCGCCCTTCTACTTCAACCAACAAATTACTTTCGGGCAATTCGGGCAGTTGTTCCCGTACCCCGTCTGCCAGATGTGATGCCGTTACCACCCAAAGCTGATCCCAGCCATCTGCCAGGGGAAGCAAGCGATCGGCGGTGGCTTGCAGCAGGCTGCGACCGCTACCATCCAAACTCAAAAACTGCTTGGGGCGCTGGATTCGACTCAGAGGCCAGAAGCGCTCGCCCTTGCCACCGGCAAGAATAATTGGAATCATAGGTTCTCTGGATTGGAATGGATTGCCATTGTGTCAGCCCCATATTAACGGGGTTTTGAAGCGAAGCCCTAGGCTTGGCGATCGCTCTTTGCGAGATTTTCAAACCGACGGCAGAAATATCAATTTTGGATTTTGCCTCTTCAGGATGAGACAAAACCTATAAGGATTTCACCCACTATACCGATACGTTAGCCGCCCAGCGACTGACTTGCGTTCGGTGATATCACGGTGGCTCTCTACTTCAGCGCTTTTCCTTCTTGTGTCTATCGCGTGGCCGTTCGTGCATGGGTAGCGATGAGGTCGGGGGAAAGACGCGCTAGGGCATCGATGAAGTGTGGCACAAAGGTGCCCGGTCCTTCCGATCGCCCAACGGCCAACTCGCCCGCAACCCCCATCGCCACCATCGTGGCAACCGCCGCGTCGAAGCGCTCGCCCGTGACCGCTGCAAAGGCACCCAGCAGCGCCGTGGAAACACATCCCATTCCCGTCACCTGAGCCATGATGCGATCGCCATTGTGGACTTCCACATGGCGCTCTGGACTGATGATGTGATCCGTTTCGCCACTGACGATGGCGATCGCATCATGTTGCTCTGCCAGCAACTTCGCCGCGTCTACTGCATGGTCTGAGGTCAAGGTGCTGTCTACCCCCCGCGTTTTCACCGCTTCGTTGGCAAGAGCGCAAATCTCTGATGCATTGCCCCGAATGATCAAGGGTGAATTGCATTCCACCAGCTCTTTGGCGGTACGTGTCCGCAGTTGTGTTGCACCTGCCCCTACCGGATCCACAATGATTGGGATGTTCCGCTGACTTGCCACTTGTGCGGCTTTTTTCATGGCTTCAATCCAGGGCGCGCTTAATGTCCCTATGTTGATCACCAATGCACTGGCAAGACTCGCCATTTCCTCCATTTCCTCTAGCGCATGCGCCATGACTGGCGATGCCCCAACGGCCAGTAGAGCATTGGCCGTAATGTTCATCACCACATAGTTCGTGAT
>JBCBSL010000097.1:0-15619 GCA_039819145.1 Cyanobacteria bacterium J06638_22 | reverse complement strand
CTTCTATACCATCGTCAACCTGCCCTACACGGCGCTAACCGCAGAAATCACCCACGACTACGACGAACGCACTAACCTCAACAGCTTCCGCTTTGCGTTCTCCATTGGGGGGAGCATTCTGTCACTGATCATTGCCCTCCTCATTTTTAGATTTGGCCCGACCGACACACAAGCCCAATATTTCCTGCTAGGGCTCCTGTGCTCTATCCTTTCCGTTGTGCCCCTGTTTCTCTGCGTGTGGGGCACCAAGCGACGGGTTATTGAAATGGAGCGCGATCGCCTCTCCAAGCCACAAGCTCTGCCTTTGCGCTTCCGAGAACAGATTCGCATTGCCTTTCGCAATCGCGCTTTCCTCTATGTGATTGGAATCTACCTCTGCTCCTGGCTGGCCGTCCAAAACACCGTCACCATCATTCCCTACTTTGTGCAGGATTGGATGGGCGGCTCGCAGCAAGACTTTACCCTGGTCGTCATTGCGGTACAGGTCACTGGCCTTGCCATGCTATTTGTCTGGAGTGCTGTCAGCCGCCGAATTGGTAAGCGGATCGTCTACTTTATGGGAACGGGATTGTGGATTGTGGCGCAGATTGGCCTGTTTCTTCTACAACCAGGCCAAGTGGGGATGATGTATGGGCTGGCGGTAATGGCGGGCTTGGGAGTTTCGACCGCCTACCTGATTCCCTGGTCAATGTTGCCCGATGTGATTGAGCTGGATGAATGGGAAACGGGACAACGGCGCGAAGGGGTGTTCTATAGTTTCATGGTATTGCTCCAAAAGCTAGCCTTGGCGCTGGGGCTGTTTCTGGTAGGGCAAGTATTGGAATTTTCGGGGCTTGCCACGGCAACCGATGGCCAGATTATTACGGAACAACCCGCGTCTGCACTCCTAGCAATTCGTTTGCTGGTGGGCCCTATCCCTGCCGTTGTGCTAGCGATCGGCCTCGCGCTGGCTTACTTCTACCCCATCACGCGAGAGAAGCACGCCGAACTGGTGTTGCGATTAGAAGAACGGCGATCGCAGGCCATTCAAAACCTAGAACCGCCGTTGGAATAGTGGATATAGCCTTACGCATTGAGATATAGCCTTACGCATTGAGATTAAGACAAATAATTTTTTGAAAGCCCCGCAGTGCGGGGCTTTCAAAAAATTATTTGGTTCTACTTGAGCGCGTAGCGCTATAAATCTCGGATGTGGCTGGGTTACACCTGCGCCAATGCACCCTGCTACCGATTGAAGCAATGGTTGAAGGGTGAGATTGTTCCTGGAAATACCCTGAGTCCTATGACTCGTCGTAGGCTTCCATGTCGAGCAGGTAGTAGTAGGGTTCGGCCAATTCTGGACGCTGGAACGCAACGGCTCGCAGCAAGTGCCAGTCTTTCAGACAATCAAACGCAGATTTGTAGGAATCGGATTCTAGACGCTCTGCCAGAGTTTCGATATCTTGTTCGGTCAGATGCGCCACATCCTGTTCAGAAAAGCTGAGTGTAGTCATCGCTGGCTCTCCCCGTCATATGCAACAGCAACGACGAGTGCTTTGGAACGGTCGGTGAAACCCCCAAAGGTACCTTGGGTGAATCCACGAACCTACCCACAAAACATCTCCCCGCTCTTCTATCCTATGGGCTTTAAATAGGAATCAGAACCCTTGCTGTGTAAAGTTTTCCACAAGCTTTAATTCAGCCGGAGGGATTTCATGCCCCATATCGAGTTCGTGGTACGTGAGGGGAATGTTGGAGGCTTTCAGTTCATCCCGACAGCGTTGGGCAGACGGGAGCGGGACGACCATATCTTGCCGTCCATGCACCATGAAGACGGGGGGCGATTTCACCGTTTCGTCTAATCGGAGCGGCGCGTGGAGATAGCCACTCAAAATGACCAACGCCGCCAGTGGCAGGCTCAGCCCGACATCCAACGTCATGGCACCACCCTGGGAAAACCCGGCCATAACCGTACGCGAGAGGGGAACCCCCGTGCTCGATTCGAGCGATCGCATCCACTCCGTCAACAGATGCCGACTCTCCACCAATTCCGGCTGCTTCGCCAACTCTGGATCGCTGGTAAAGGTGTAGTTCGTCGGTAGGTTGTACCAGATTTTTCCCACTGGCCCGAAGGGAAAGGGAAACGGCGCGTCGGGAAAGATCATTTGGTAGTCCGGCAAATCGAGAAATCGGGCTAATCCTGCTACATCCTGAGCATTGGCTCCCCAGCCATGCAAGGCAACAAACAAGTGGCTGGGTGCGTCCCCATTGGCAGGCGGGATTGAAATGGCACGTAATGTCAGTTGCCTGTCCTCCTGAGGTCTGTCTCTCCCATCATCCCACGGGGTGTGGCTGATTCTAGGGATAAAAGAGGCGCTGTAAGCTCGAAATGTCGTTCGATGCAAGCTGCTTTTCAGCAACCCGCCCCACAGTATCTGACCCACGATGCACCGGATAGTCACGATGCACCGGATGGGGTGGGCGATCGCAAGGAAATTGAATCAGGCGTAACAGGCTAATCGCGTTACTTGGGTGCATCGCGCTGATTCAACACGCTATATTCAACACGCTGTATCTGTACGCTGAGTTACCAAATGTGTCGGCTGGGATAGCGGAGCGAGCCCGCTGCGTGGGATACGCTAACCTGAAACCAATCCTCCATTCCACCCTTTTCCATGTCTTTTGAGCCAACGTCGTCACGCTCTTGCAGCCAGGGGCATACAAACCTACCGGGGAGTCGCTTTTGCTCCATCTGCGGCGAACGGTTGCCCCCTGCGGAGAGCGCTCCCGAGGGGGAGTTGGCCGGGCGTCTGAAAGACTCGATTCTGGCAAACCGCTATCGGATTTTGCAGTTGCTGGGATCGGGAGGCTTTGGGCGCACCTATTTGGCCGAAGATTTGAACCGCTTCAATGAACGCTGTGTCCTCAAGGAGTTTGCACCCCAGGTGCAGGGTGAAGTCGCTTTGCAGAAGGCGCAGGCCTTGTTTGAGCGCGAAGCGGGGGTGTTGTATCAATTGCGGCATCCTCAGATTCCACGGTTTCGCGAACTCCTACGCACCGAGTTTGAGCAGCAGGCGCACCTGTTTCTCATTCAGGATTATGTGCAGGGGAAAACCTATAAGCAAATCCTCGAATCGCGCCGTCGGATGGAAAAAACCTTTTCCGAGGAGGAAGTGGTGCATCTGTTGCGATCGCTCCTCCCAGTGTTGCAGTACATCCACCACCAGGGGGTCATTCATCGCGATATTGCCCCAGATAATTTGATCCTACAATCGGCTGACCAACGTCCGATTTTGATTGACTTTGGGGGCGTTAAGCAAGTGGCCGCCACGGTGGCGTCTCGGTTCGGCACGGCTCCTGAGGTCACGCGCCTGGGTAAGGTCGGCTATGCTCCCGCCGAGCAAATGGAAGATGGCGATGTTTCTCCCCAGAGTGATTTGTATGCCCTGGGCATGACCGCCGTGGTGCTGCTGTCGGGGCGCGATCCCTCAGAATTTGGCGATATCGGTCGGGGCCACTGGAAATCGGCGATCGCCGTTCATCCTGCCCTGATGGAGGTACTGGAACGTCTGCTGGCCGTGGATGCGAGCGATCGCTACCCCTCCGCCAGTGTGGCACTGGATGCGCTCAAGGCTATCCCCATTGAATCGTCGGATTTGAATGCCGCTCCGTTCCCACCGCCACCACCACCACCATCCCCCCTATCCCCCACAACCGAGGCGGCCAAAACACAGGCCGTCTCGCCAGGGAGTCCGTCGATCGCATCGACCCGTGCAGTACCGCCAACCCCCGCGACTGAATCCCGAACCGTTGCCCGATCGCCCCTCCCCTCACCAACCCCACAGAGAAGCAATGGGGGAAACAAGAACATCGGCGCGATCGTGGCTACTGCAATTTTGGTGGGGGGAACCCTGAGTGCACTGTGGTTTACGAGCGATTGGTGGGTTCCCCTATTTATGGGCACACCCAACGAAACCGAAACCTCTGACCCCAACAACTCAGCCTTCTCGCCTGAAGAACAAGCCCGCAAAGACGCCCTCACCGCCCGCCGGGATGACTTAGGGGTATCGTCGCGCTTTTTGGTGCAACTCGCCGATGCCAGCTTCTTTCAGGAATATCCCGAGATGCAAGGGAATACCCTATCACATTCCCCCGACGATGCGGTGTGGCGAGAGCGCTGGGATGCGATCGCCCTCGACTGGCTGGAGTGGATGGAGGCCAACCTCAGCACCCAGGCGCGACGACAACTGGGCGACTATGACTCTAGCCAGCGCAATGCATGGAAAACCGAGGTGAATCAGCTAAATGTCAGCAGTCGAGCGTTGAATGATCTGGCGGATGCGCAGTTCTTCCACCACTTCCCGGACTGGCGAGGGGAAGACTTCATCGATCGCCCCATTGGCCAAGTCTGGCAGGCGATCGCCTTTGACCAACTGCAAGCGCTGAAATCGGGCGATCGGCTCCAACGGGTTCGATTTGGCGAGGGGGAGTTCAGTCGCACCTTGGATGGCGAACTTGCCCCCGGCAGCGGCCAGGTCTATATCGCTCAGCTCAGCCAAGGACAACTGCTGCGCTTGAGTTTGGGCGTTCCAGCGAACACCACACTGTTCTCGCTCTACCTCCCCGTTCCCACCCAAGAGCTGCCCGTGCTCCTGGAGGATTCCGAAAGCACCCAGTGGTCGGGAGAACTTCCTCAGTCTGGCTTCTACGAAATCGTCGTCGTTTCCCGCAGTGACGCTTCCCTCCGCTACAATCTGAGCGTTGCCGCCGATCGCGTCACCACTACACCGATTGAACCCGAACCGCTTCCCAATAATGAGGCCGAACAGCCTATTGAGCCAGACTCTGAAGCGGAAACCGATGAGAATGACTGATATAGCCTTACGCATTGAGATTAGGACAAATCATTTTTTGAAAGCCCCGCGCTGCGGGGCTTTCAAAAAATGATTGGGTTCTACCTGAGCGCGTAGCGCTATATCAGTCATGTTGTTGGGTCGGGCGCGTAAACACTTATCCTGCAACGCTTCTGCAATCAATTGATGACGCGCCCTAGCAAGCGACGGCGGAGTAGATCCAGTGCCGTGCATGCGCTGAGCCAGCGAATGAAGTCCCGCTGCCGATGGACGCCATATTGGAACACATGGCTTTCTACCCCTGTCGAGCTAGCCAGCCCAATGTAAACCAACCCGACGGGTTTCGTTTCTGTGCCACCGCCGGGGCCAGCGACCCCGGTGATGCTCAAGCCCCAGTCAGTTTTGAGGCGCGATCGCACGCCTGCGGCCATCTGCTCTGCGACAGTGCCGCTCACGGCACCCAGCGACTCCAGTGCTGACGGGGAGACGCCCAGTAACTCCATCTTCACGGCATTGTCGTAGGAAATAATGCCGCCTTTGAAGTAGGCCGAACTTCCAGCAACGGTGGTGAGCAGATGCCCCAACCCACCGCCTGTGCAGGATTCAGCAACCGCCAGCGTTTGCCCCGCCTGACTCAGCAACTTGCCTACCACCGACGCCAGCGTATCGGAATCTGAACCAAAGTAATCGGCTCCGGCGATCGCCTGCAACTCGTCTGCAATTGGGGCAATCAGGGCTTCGGCTTCGGCTTCCGATTTTGCCTTGGCCGATACCCGTAGCCGGATTTCGCCTTGACTGGCATAGGGGGCAACGGTGGGGTTTTGCAGCGACAGGAAGCGATCGACCTTTTCCGCCAAGGTCGATTCGGCAATGCCCCAAAAGCGCAGCATTCGGCTGTGGATGAGGCTATCGGCAAACCCATGCGATCGCAAATAGGGCACCACCGTTTCTCGCCACATCTGCTCCATCTCGCGGGGCACCCCTGGAAAGGTAAAGATCAAGCAATTGGGGCAGGGTTCCCAGATCATGCCAGGAGCGGTTCCCAAGGGATTGGGTAACACCGCTGCACCAACGGGCAATAGCGCTTGCTTGCGGTTGCTGGGCGCCATCGGACGACCGCGCCTACTATACTTATGGGCAATGTCGGCCAACACCTCCGGGCGCTCTTCCAAAGGCGTGTCGAACGTCTGGGCAATGACCTCGGTGGTCAGGTCGTCAGGGGTTGGCCCCAAGCCACCCGTGAAGATGAGGATTTGGGCGCGATCGCAGGCTGTGCGAATCACCTCAGCCATCCGCTCCGGATTATCGCCCACCACTGTCTGGTAATAGTGGGGAATGCCCAGTTTGGCTAATTCCAGCGCCAAAAACTGTGAATTGGTGTTGAGAATATCCCCCAGCAGGATTTCGGTGCCCACGCAAATCACTTCCGCGTTGACGGCACCAGCGGGCATATCCTGAGTCGTTGTCATAGCTAAGACCGCGCCTGTTTACGCGCTTTCCATCCGGTGTAACTGAGCAAAGCTGTGGCGGCGATCGCATAGGCCAGACCACTGGGAATGCCCGAAAAGGCCAGCGCCAAGCTCCCCGCCCAAAACGTCAGCGCATAGATGAACAGCACCGTCATCCGATGGGGCAACCCCGCTTGCAGCAGTCGATGGTGCAAATGGCGCTTGTCGGCAATGAAGGGAGACTTACCGCTAAAAATCCGATTCAAAATGACGGCGGACATATCTAAAATCGGCACCGCCAGAATCAAGTAGGGGAGCAACACCGCCACCGTGGTCACGCTCTTGACCAGGCCAATAATCCCAACCCCCGCGAGGGTAAAGCCCAGGAAATAGGCCCCGCCATCCCCCATGAAAATTTGGGCCGGGTTGAAGTTGTAGCGCAAAAAGCTGAGGGTGGCTCCGGCGAGGGCGGCAATCACCAGCGCCGCCGCCAACTCTCCCATGAACAAGCACACGATCAGCATCACTACCGCTGCAATGCCGGATACGCCCGCCGCCAGACCATCCAACCCATCAATCCAGTTGATAGCATTGGCCATACCGACGAGCCAGACAACCGTAATCACCAGGCTGAGCCATGCGGGAAGGGACATCAGCCCCATAAAGGGAATCGTGAGGAACGAGATTTGGACACCGACATTCCAGGCGATCGCCGCCACCGCCGACTGCAAAACGAGTCGCATCGCGGGGGATAGCCCAAACAGGTCATCGGTAAATCCGATCAGAAAAAAGGCCAACCCGCCGAGGGTGACACCCCAAATCTCATACTCTTTATCGGAGGGTAACACCCCAAATCCGCCCAGCCCCCATACGGTCAACAGCGCAATGACCGTTCCTAGAAAAATGGATACGCCACCAAGGCGCACGATGGGTTTTTGGTGAACCTTACGGCTACCTGGCAAGTCCACATAGCCCGTGTTTAAGCCAATGTATTTCACCACAGGCGTGCTCAGGAGAACAACGACTGCCGCAACACAGAAGGCGATGATGTGATACAGATGTTGAAATTGCATCTGGGGAAAGAGTTGGGGATGGAAGGGAAAGTTGCCCAAAGTCTACAACAAGACCCGTAGCATTCTACTTACAAAAGCAAAGAGTTTCACTTCTCTCAGGGCAATTTTACGCAATTCATGATTCTTTGCAGACATTTTTGTCGAAGAAACGGGAAATCAATTTCTGCGATCGTCCGATAAACTCCCGGGCAATCATCCCAATACCTGTTGGAGTCAACGATCTAGCCAATCATAATGGCGCGAAGCACTCCGGTAACGTCTACTTCGTTTCTGCAAGCCCCACGGTATGGGGCTTGCAGAAACGTAAGGGATCCCAATCGCAATGCATAAGGCCATCAAGCAAACCATCAACTTGCGTAAGTCCTGACATTGTCATTAGCTATGTCATTTCATGCAAGTAGCCATGCCCCTTAAGGAATGGATTCATAGCGTTTCAGGTAGGAAAAGTCCGAAGAGCCAGAGTTAGATTTTTTCTATCAATTAAATGAAACCGCGCAACGTTCATCACATAGGACTGGGTGTTTCCATGATTTCTAAAGCTGTTCTTACGCAATTCGGGCAATGTCTACTGGCTACGGTAATGTTGACCAGCTCTACCCACTGGGTCACGCGGGCGATCGCCTCATCCCCCAACCCAAACCAGACTCCACTCACCCTCAGCCAAGCCGCTCCCGTTTGTACCGACTCAACCTGGGCTGCAGGCACCGAAACCATCATCACCTATACCGAAGCCCAAGACGGCCATACCCGCCCTGTCCGTGCGGTAGCCTTTAGCCCAGATGGACGCTTCCTCGTCAGTGCAGGCGGCGATCTCCGCCTCAAGGTGTGGGATGTTGGCAACGTCGAAACGGCACCCGGAACCGTGTTACTGAATGGGAACATTCCGGTTGACTCAGAAGACCGAGAAATTGTCGCCTTGGCCTTTAGCCCAGATGGTGAAACGCTAGCCAGTGGCAGTCTCAATGGAACTGGCGTACAGGCGACCTCCTGCAAACCCTACCCAGCCACACAGATGCAGCGGCAGCGCTGGCCTTCACGCCGGATGGGCAAACCTTGGCTAGTGGCAGCCTAGATGGCACGGTTCGCTTCTGGAACATCGCGACGGGAACCCAGGAACAGCTCATTGAGGTGGAGCAGGCCGTCACCCGAATTGCCTTTTCGCCGGATGGCATGAACGTGATGGTGACCAGTGTGCGGGGCGATCGCGCCCTGTCGGTGTGGGAGTGGCAAGAAGAAGAGGTGGAAGAGCCGCTGCAAACGGTTCGCTATGCCCGCTCTGTGCAAACGCTGGCTACCAGCCCAGATGGTCAGTTTCTAGCGCTTAGCCCCGACAGTCAAAGTCCCGGTGGACCGGCCCCCACCGACCCTCAAGAGGTTTACAACAGCGTTTGGATCCTGAGTAGTGACGATCTCAGCCCCGTTGGAGAACCGCTCTTAGCACACACGGATTACATCACCGATTTGGCGTTTAGCCCCTGTGGCCAGCTTTTGACCAGCGTCAGCCTGGATGCCACCCTCCGCATTTGGGATCTGGAGCAGCAAACCCTGGCTCGCACCGTTCAAGACCGTAGCAGCGCCATCCTCACGCTGGCCTACCGTCCTGATGGGCAGGCGATCGCCATTGGCAGACGAGACGGCTCCGTCAGCATTCTGCTTGCCGGAGACTAATCGGGTACAGGCCATCTTGCTCCCCTCACCCAACGTCCCTTTCCTACGGATCTTGAATTAAATAAAATCCACAACCTATAGCGGTGTGCAACCGCATTAAGCACAGCAACGGTTGTGTGGGGCGCGGCGCGCCCCACACAACCGTACTTAACTAACGCGCATAGCGCTATAAGTTTTGAAAGCGCGGCTAAGCCGCGCTTTCAAAACTAAATGTCTGGTTCTAATTTATTCGCGATCTTAACCGGGAAGGGACGTTGACCTGACATCATCAATAACAGCATCAGTGATATAGCCTTACGCATTGAGATTAGGACAAGTATTTTTTTGAAAGCCCTGCAGTGCGGGGCTTTCAAAAAAATACTGGGTTTCACTCAAGGGCGTAGTGCTATACAGCTTGTGCTGAGTCTATTGCGAAACATTGCGATCGCTCTGGCCAATGCTGAAAACATTCTTCATACCAATAGCCCCTAACCAAATCAGCCTTTATCCTGAACAGTGCCAGCGTCAGTCGATGGATATTCCACTAGACTGAGCATGCATGGGCTCACCGATGCCCATGCGCGACAGGCTCGTTAGCTGGTTTGCAAGACTCTCCTTACTACCACCCCTTTGCGATGAGAATCCTGGTCGTAGAAGATGATGGGATTACAGCCGAGGCACTTTCGAGTTTGTTGGGCGACCAGAACTATGCGGTGGATGTCGCACAGACCCATCCAGCAGCCTTAGAACTGATCGAAGCCTTCCAATACGACCTAGTCTTGCTGGATGTGCAAATTCCCCAGGGAGATGGGATTTCTCTGTGTCGGCAGCTGCGATCGCAAGGGCAAGCCATGCCCATTCTCATGCTGACGGCACGGGACAGTGGGCATGATAAAGCCATTGGGCTGGATGCCGGAGCCGATGACTATGTGGTCAAACCCTTTCACCCAGAAGAATTGTCGGCGCGAGTGCGGGCGTTACTGCGCCGGAGCAGCGGGGTCACCAAGCCGGTGCTGGAGTGGGCGGGCTTACAACTCACCCCCAGCAGTTGCGAAGTCTCCTACAACGGCCAACTGTTGACCCTCACCCCCAAAGAATATGCCTTACTGGAACTGTTCCTGCGCAACCATAAGCGAGTCTTCAGTTGTGGTGTCATTCTGGAGCAAATCTGGTCCTTTGAGGAAATGCCAGGGGAAGAAGCGGTGCGCACCCATATCAAGGGGTTGCGCCAAAAGCTGAAGAAAAAAGGCGCCCCTGCCGATTTGATTGAGACGGTGTATGGCATTGGCTATCGACTGAAGCCTCAGACAGGTCAGGCACCTGAAGCAGAACCTCCCAGTCCAGAGGCACCCCCGACCGCCGAAGCCAAGCAGAAGACCCTGGAGGCCGTCGCCCAAATCTGGGAACGCTTCAAAGATCAGGTGTTTGAACAGGTGCAAGTGGTAGAGCAAGCGGTCACGGCCAGCCTGTATGGGGAGCTAAACGATACCCTCTGCCAACAAGCCCGCAAAGAAGCCCACAGCCTAGCGGGGTCGCTGGGAACCTTTGGCTTTCCCGATGGCTCCAAAATGGCGCGGCAGCTAGAAAGCTGGCTGAAGGATGGTGCGATGACCCATCCCCCCTCTGCCTCTCGTATGGTCGACCTGGTGCGATCGCTCCGGGATACCCTCAACCAACCCGTGGCTGGGCCATCGAAGCTGCCGGGTGTCATTAAGACCCAACCAACCCCAGTGGATATGCCGATTGACCCCAGCGATCGCCTGATGGTGGTTGATGATGACCCCCTGGTGCTAGCGGCAGTGCGGAGCTTGCTCGAACCCTGGGGGCTGCAAGTGACCACCCTCGACGATCCGCGCCAGCTTTGGGACACTCTGGAGTCCGCCACACCCAGCTTGCTGATTCTAGATATCGAAATGCCCCACGAAAACGGCATCACCCTCTGCCAGCAGGTGCGCGACCACGAACAGTGGGGCGGCTTACCCATCATGATTCTGACGGCCCATACCGATGCGGGGATGGTGAATCAGGTGTTTGCAGCCGGGGCCGATGACTTTGTCACCAAGCCGATTGTGGGGCCAGAGCTGGTCAGCCGGATTTTGCATCGACTGGAGCGGATGCGCCTATGGCAACGGTTTGCCGCCACCCCCCAACTACCTCAACCGCAGGACAAGGTCGCCCCCGATGAGGAACTGTTTCATTTGCTGGTGGATGGGGTAAAGGACTACGCCATCTACATGCTCGACCCGCAAGGCACAATCGTGAGCTGGAATCGGGGAGCTGAAAAAATTAAGGGCTATACGGCTGAGGAAATATTGGGGGAACCCTTTGCCTCGTTTTACCTGCCAGAGGAACAGGAGCAAAACCTGCCAGAGATCGATCTGGCGATCGCTCGTCGCGAGGGGCGCTGTGAGCGGATTGGTGGGCGATTGCATAAGGGAGGAGCTTGTTTCTGGGGCGATGTGGTGATCACCGCTCTGCAGGACGAGGCAGACCAGACCCTGCGGGGCTATGCCGTTGTCACGCGGGACATCACCGATCGCAAACAACTCGACGATGCCTTACAAAAAAGTCGCGGGCAGTTGGAAGTACGGGTGGCGGAGCGCACCGCCGAATTAGTCGGGGTCAACGAACGCTTGCGCCAGGAACTAGAGGAACGCAAGCGAACCCAAGAAGCCCTCCGCATTTCCCAGGCGCGGTTTGCGGGCATTCTCGATATCGCCGACGATGCGATTATTTCCGTCGATGTCCACCAAATCATCACCCTGTTTAACCAGGGAGCCGAGAAAATCTTTGGTTACACAGCGCAGGAGGTCTTGGGGCAGAACTTGAGCATCTTAATTCCCAATCGCTACAGCATGCTGCATCGCGGCTATGTGCGGCAATTTGGGCAATCGGATGGCACGGCGCGACGGATGGGCGATCGCCGCGAAATCTATGGACGACGCAAGGATGGCTCCGAGTTTCCGGCTGAGGCCTCTATTTCTAAGCTAGGCATTGGCGACGAGGCCATTTTCACGGTGATCCTGCGGGATATTAGTTTGCGGAAAGCCTCCGAAGAACGTCTGGCAGCCCTCAGCCACCAAAATGAACTGATTCTCAATGCCATGGGTGAGGGGATTTGTGGCGTTGATTTGCAAGGCCGCATCACCTTCATGAATCCCGCTGTTGTCAATTTGCTGGGATACAGCCGGGAGGAGTTGATTGGGCAATCCATCCAGGTACTCCTGGCCCCACCATCGGAGGCTCCCGCCTGTCAGTTGCATGCGTCTGGGCAGGATGAATCCGGTTTGTTCAACGGAGCCGTGCAGCAAGGGCAACGAGCAACCTTTTGGCGCAAAGACCATACTTCTTTGCCTGTGGAATATATGAGCACTCCCATCCATGAACAGGCAGAGGGGCGACCTGATCTGATTGGCAGTGTGATCACCTTCAAAGACATTACCGAACGACAGGTGGTGGAGCGGATGAAGGATGAGTTTGTCTCGGTGGTCAGCCACGAGCTGCGCACGCCATTGACCTCCATCCACGGTTCCTTGGGCATGTTGGCCAGCGGGATGCTAGACAGCGACCCGGCCACCAGCAAGCGGCTGCTGGAAATTGCCGTAACCAGCACTGAGCGCCTAGTGCGGTTAATCAATGACATTCTGGATGTGGAGCGGATCGAGTCGGGCAAGGTGAAGATGCACCTGCAACCCTGCGATGCGGCAGAGTTGGTCTCTCGTGCCATTGATGTCATGCAACCGATGGCAGAGCAGGCCCATATTGGGCTGGAGGTGGAGACCGAGGCGATCGCCCTCCACGCCGATCCCGATCGCATCCACCAAACCCTCACCAACTTGCTCAGCAACGCCATTAAGTTCTCTGAGGCAGGCAGTACCATCCGCATTACCTGTCAGCCAATACAGCCAGCGGATGCTGAATCGCCGACGCAGGCACAGTTCGCCGTGAGCGATCGCGGACGCGGCATTCCTGAAGATAAGCTCGAAACAATTTTTGAGCGCTTCCAGCAGGTGGATGCATCCGATTCTCGCAACCAAGAGGGCACTGGGCTCGGGCTGGCCATCTGTCGCAACATCGTGCAGCAACACCAGGGCGAAATTTCTGTGAAAAGTACGCTAGGTGAGGGCAGCACGTTTACCTTTTGGTTACCCCTGAAGCCGGACGCCAAGCTAGCTCCATCGCCCGAAGCCGAACCGTCTAAATTACCTCTCTCCACTGCACACAGCCATGACGCGAAAAATCCTGGTGGTTGACAATGAAGCATCCATTCAAGAAGTCACACAAATCTGCCTACAAACTGTTGCTGGGTGGCAGGTGATGGTCGCAGGGTCAGGCCAAGAAGGGCTCGAGAAAGCGGCTGTGGAACAACCCGATGCCATCCTTCTGGATGTGATGATGCCGGACATGGATGGACTGACCACCTTCCAAAAATTGCAAGAGAACCCAAACACCCAGGCCATTCCTGTGCTATTGCTCACAGCTAAAGTGCAGGCGGCTGATCGCCAGCGCTACCGGGAGTTAGGTATTCGAGAAGCGATCGCCAAACCCTTCAATCCCCTAGAACTAGCCCAGCAAATCCGCGAAGCGCTGGGCTGGACTCAGACGAAGTAATTAAAAACCGCTATACCGTTTGTAGCCGCGCTAACCTGCATTATTCATGAACAGATATCCCAGATGCTTGAACAGCATGTCTCACAAGTCATGCAACATTTTCAAGAAAATCATAAGGTGCCATTATCCGTTCACCGCTCAGCCTGAACAAGCCGCTCGCCCTGAGCTTGTCGAAGGGTAAGCATGTCGAAGGGTGAGCTTCGACTATTCGACAGTTCGACACGCTCACTGCTCACCGCTCATCAGCCTGAACGACAGCTGCTCAATGTCATAGGCTGGTGCAAAATCTGCAATATCTTGAAGACTTTTCACTGCAACAGCTTCGCGGTATTTTCCGCTTGCCCTAAAGGCGTAAAGTGATAACGCTTCACAACTTTCTCACATTTCTTCCATAGCCTCGAAGATAAGAGTTCGTCCTCCGGATAGGTCTCGCCATCTAGAGGGGACAGTTAAACACCTCGAACAGCCCCATTGGGGAAGCGCTTGTGTATCAACCCATGACCTGCTTATAGCGCCAGGTCACAACCAGCAGTGTAAAAGGGAGTTCCCCATAAAGCGGGGAGGTTGGCATGGAAACGATCCGCAAAATCAACGATGAGCTGGCGATCGCCGGACAAATCGGACTCGAACAGCTCTTCGACCTGGCTGACGAGGGCTTTCGCTCGGTCTTGAATTTGCGATCGCCCCAAGAGCGAGGGTTTTTGTGGGACGAAGAACACAAAGCGACACTGCTGGCGCTGACCTACTTGAATCTGCCAATGACCCTCGACGACACCAACGACGAGCGGCTCCTCAGCCTCTTTAAGCAAATCGGTGAGCTGCCGAAACCGATATTGATTCATTGTGATACGGGCATTCGTTCGGCATTGATTGTGCTGATGTACCTCGCCATCCAGAATGGGGCAACGCCACGCCAAGCGTTTCAGCAAGCTCAAACCCTAGGCTTGCTCGCGCCAATTCCCCAGCGCTAGCGATCGCCAAGCTCATTCAGCAGTTGGGCAATCGCCACCGCCCATCCTTTTGGCCCCGGCTGTTCGGGTTTGAGCAATCGCGTAACACCCTCAACTGCAAAAGCCTTGCGGTGGGGATTGGGAATCAGCACGCCAACATCCGCCGCCCGCAGCATGGGTAGATCATTCGGACTGTCTCCTAGCGCCACCACCTGCCAGAAAATGTCGGGAAACCTTTGCCGATAGCGTTCGGCCAGCCATTGCACCCCGGCTCCCTTATCGGTTTTGCCCATGACATGGAGAAAGCGCCCCCCCTGCGTCACGTGTAACCCAGCAGCATTGATCTGGGTAATAAATCGGCTGCGGGCGTCGTCAGTATCTTCCCAAAGCAACGGCTCGGAGCCATTACGCTGCTTGGCCGCCACTGCCGCGGTGAGGCTCAGCCCGGTAATTTGGGCAATGTCGTCTGCGGACATATCCCCAAAGCCACGGAACCGATAGCCGTTGTCTTGTCGGAGCTGACAGACGACATGACGCAGATGGGCGTAATCTGCCCCTAACACATGAAGGGTAGCCGTCGCGCTGTCTTCGTGATGACCAGGAGTATTGGGCGGACAGGCGATCGCCGCACCATTCTCCACCACAAAGGGAGCCGTATTGCCGAGGTCCTCCCGCAAGGCGGCTTGCTCTGCCTGGGTTTTGCTGGAGTTGAGAATGAGGACATGCCCATCGTGCTGCAGGCGGGCGATCGCCGGTAGCGCTGGCGCGTAGCTATAGGTTTCGTGGTCGAGCAACGTTGCATCCAGATCGGTGAAGACGAGCAGCTTTTTCATAGCAGTTTTCTATAGCGCTATGCGCGTTAATTAAGTCCGGTTGTGTGTGGGCGCGACGCGCCCACACACAACCATTTCTGTGCTTAACGCGGTTGCACACCGCTATAAGTACAGGACAAAATATTACACCCTTATTCCAGAGGTTCCTTGTATAGCCTTACGCATTGAGATTAGGACAAATCATTTTTTGAAAGCCCCGCGACGCGGGGCTTTCAAAAAATGATT
>JBCBSL010000096.1:0-15715 GCA_039819145.1 Cyanobacteria bacterium J06638_22 | reverse complement strand
CCAAATCGTAATATTGGCAACAAATCTTCCAAAGTTGTGAGAATCATCACTTAGAACCGGGATCAGGGGCTCATGGGATCACCAAAGAGCGATCCTTGGAGGGAGTCTGAACGGAGCGGATCTTCGTACAATGGCGATGACTGCGGAACCTGCATGTTTTGGACACACTGCAATGAATTTGCCAACCTGGATTACGGTATCGCGACTGGCTGGGGTGCCGTTTCTGCTGGTGCTGTTGTCCCAGCCCGATGACCAACTGCGCTGGATTTCATTCGCCATTTTTCTAGTGGCCGCGGGCACAGATTGGCTGGATGGCTATCTGGCACGACGACTGGATATGGTGACGGATCTGGGCAAATTCCTCGATCCCCTGGTGGATAAGCTGCTTGTGCTCGCGCCTTTACTCATGCTGATTCAACTCGGGCAAATCCCAGCCTGGGGCGTGTTTCTGGTGTTGGCACGGGAATTGGCGATCGCCGGATGGCGGGTCAACCAACCAAAAATTTCGGGAGCAAGCATCTGGGGAAAGCTGAAGACTGTCACGCAAATTCTGGCGATCGCCCTGCTCATTGCCCCGCCCACAGCATTCAGTCCTATCGCCCAGGTCGCATTTTGGGGGGCGATCGCTCTCACGCTGATCTCCGGCACACTCTACCTGATACCCCAATCGGTGACAAAGGAAACCAAAGCTTGATACCAACCTGAATAGCAAACCTCCGACATGGCATGCCTAACACCAGAAACCTCGCTACACTAGATGAAGTTTTGTAAAGGAGGCCAGCCGTGCAGACCTTAACGCTTTCCAATGGCTTAACACTCCCAGCGCTTGGGATTGGCACCTGGGCCTGGGGCGACAGTATCTTTTGGAGCTATGGCAAAGACTACAACACCGATAGTCTGCACGATGCCTTTAAGGCGGCGATCGCCGCTGGGGTCAACTTTTTCGATACAGCAGAAATCTATGGGTTTGGGGAGTCGGAGCGCTTAATCGGCACCTTTATGCAGGCCACCGACCAACCGGTGCAGGTGGCAACCAAATACTTTCCCTTGCCCTGGCGGTTTCTCAAAAATGCCGTTGCCGATACGTTGACGGCTAGCCTTAAGCGCTTGCAGGTGCCGTCCATTGCGCTGTATCAAGTGCATTGGCCCTTCGACTTCTTCATGGGACAGCCGACCTTGATGGAAGCATTGGCAGAGGAAGTAAAACAGGGTCGGATTCAGGCGATCGGGGTCAGCAACTATTCTGCGGAGCAGATGCAACGCGCCTATGACTTGCTCGCTCAGCGGGGCATTCCTCTGGCCGTGAACCAGATGCAATATTCTTTGCTGGCACGGCAGATTGAAGCCAATGGCGTCATGCAGGTCGCGAAGGAACGTGATATCGCGATCCTGGCCTACAGCCCCCTGGCTCAGGGGTTGCTCACAGGGAAGTACACTCCCGAAAGTGATACCTCTCCGCTGGGCGCCCGCCGCATCGACCCACGCTTCAAGCAAGAGGGGCTGAGAAAGATTGCCCCCCTGATCGAAACTTTGCAGGAGGTTGGCAACGCCCATGACAAAACCGTCGCCCAGGTTTCGCTGAATTGGTTGGTGATGCAGGGTAATGTCATTCCTATTCCCGGTGCGAAGAACGCACAGCAAGCGGAACAAAATGCTGGGGCGTTGGGTTGGTCGCTGAGTCCGGAGGAAGTGGAGCGAATCAGTACTGTTTCTGCTGGCGTAGGCTAAATCGAGACCTTTTCTGATCACAACGAGGGGCGATCGCCATGGTGCGATCGCCCCTCGCATTAATTTGCAGAATCCGTAGATTCTTTCGGGTGGAGCACTGCCCATCACTAGCTCACGGTCTGCAATGTAGGATTTAGGCGGGCAGTGGCCGCCCTACGTTGCTATGCAGACGGCTTTTTCTCATCCACCATCGATAGCATTCCTTGAACGGCGGCGGGAATACTCTTGGGATCCATAAACATGACCTTGCTGCTGTCGCTGCTGCCAATCGCTCCACCCATATCCAGATAGCCCAGTGCTAGCAGAATTTGTCCGGCTTCCATGGCCTGTGGGTCTTGCTTGAGAGCCTGGGTGACAATGTGAACGGCTTCGGCGGTGGCTTGTGCTTTGAGAACCTGGCTCTGGCGATCGGCCTGCGCTTTTAAGACGATCGCCTTTTGCTCCGCCTCAGCCGCCAGAATCGTGGCCTTTTGACTCGCTTCTGCATCTAAAATCTGGGCATCGGCCTTACCTTGGGCGGAGTTAACGGCTGAATCCCGTTCCCCTTCTGAGGTCAGAATGGCTGCCCGTTTGCGGCGCTCTGCGGACATTTGCAGTTCCATCGAATCCTGCACGGCTTTGGAGGGCATGATGTCTCGCAGCTCCACGCGGGTCACCTTCACACCCCAGGGATCCGTAGCAATATCCAGTTCGCGCAACAGGATTTCGTTGATTTGTTGCCGGGCGGTGAAGGTTTCATCCAGCTCCAACTGACCCATCTCTGAGCGGATCTGCGTCAGCACCAGGTTGACCATGGCCGATTGCAGATTTTGCACCTTATAGTAAGACTTCTCCATGTCTACAATCCGCCAGTAGACCACCGCATCCACGGTGATGGAAACGTTGTCCTTGGTGATACAGGGTTGCGGGGGGATATCCAGCACTTTCTCCCGAATCGTTTCCTTGTACGCAACTCGATCCACAAATGGCATCACAAAGCTCAAACCGGGTTGCAGCTTTCTGTTGTAACTCCCCAATCGTTCCACCAAGACTTCGTTCCCTTGGTTGACGATTTTGACAGAACTGGATAGCCCTGTAATGCCCAAAGCGGCAAGAACAAGGGCGAAAAAACCTTCCATAGTTGAATTCTCCAAGTGTGGCTTCTAAGAATGTGTGGCGATCGCACCAGAACCTGGCAGGCCAGAACCTAGCAGGGTAGACGTCGAAATTACCCAATCAACCTCTCCACTGCCGCAGTGGCTAACGCTCGAACTGGGGGACAGAGGAGATAATTAAGGTGGTACCGCGCCGCCCAAGAACAACAACCATCTGGTCGGGGGCGATCGCTTGATCGGATTCCGAAAAGGCTTGCCAAGAGTTTCCTTCATACAACACACGCCCAGTCTGCCCTGGCAAAATCTCGGTCAGAGTACGGGCTTCACGGGCATCTTCCAGCAAGCGCGATTTCCGTTGGGGGGCAAGTTTGCGCATGGCGATCGTCAACACGATCGACAGCACCATCCAAATGGCAACCTGCAGCCCAACCTGAGGAATGAATAACGACAATCCGGCAACGAGCAGGGCAGCAATTCCCAGCGCCAGCTCAACAAAGGCTGTGGGAAGCCCAACTTCCATCACGCACAAAACGGCACCTACGATTAGCCAGATGGCTGTGGGACTCATGACCATGAAGTATGTCTCAACCCAAAACTCGAAAGCATTACGGTAAAAAGGGAGAGCAATAGCTACTGAAATACAGCATCATCTCGTAGCCTCCGCCTCCAATCTATTCTAGCCTTCCCAAGATCTGCTGAGGGATCAGCTTGTTTTCAGAGTTAGCGCGGCATTGTGCGCCATCGGTTGTCCGTCTCCTCTACCCTTCAAACCTATGTTGGTATGAAGGATCACATTAATAAACTTCACGTTCCTACGTGGCAATTTCGGATATTGCCTTGATAGGACTTACGCATTGGGCACGAAAAACCAAAGGAGTTTGATGATTTTTGGGGCGCAGTCCGCCCCAAAAATCATCAAACTCCGTAAGTCCTGCTTGAGTATTGAGATGAGGATCGCTCATTTTTTGAAAGCTGCGTAGCCTCGCGTGACTTTCAAAAGATGATTGGGGTTTACCTCAGCGTGTAGCGCCATATCAAGAGAACTTTGTGGTACGGTTGGGCGGTTGCTTATTCCCGACATCTGCCAGGGAGCCGCTCCTTATTTATATTCAATGCTTACAAAAATGCTCATGGCTAGCTGGCGATCTGCAAACTCCCGTCTTCTCAAGGGGGAGGTGCTCTACATTCGATGAACGACCCAAATCAAAAGACCTATGCCAGCGCAGACATTGTTTGGTACTACACCCAACTGAGCCAACTCCAACCCGCAGAACAGGCAATTCTAGACCGTTTCAACCATCAGCTTTCGTCCATGAAAATGCTCGACATCGGCATTGGCGGCGGACGCACCACCAGAGTATTTGCGCCGCTAGTCAAGGAATATGTGGGTATTGATTACTCCGCTGAGATGGTGGCAGCATGCCAGAAGCGATTTGCAAATACTCTTCCATCCCTTGCTCTGGAGGTCGCTGATGCGCGGGATATGCAGCAGTTTGCCGATGATTCCTTTGACTTTATTTTGTTTAGCTTCAATGGCATCGATTATGTGCCTGAGAGCGATCGCCTTAAAATTTTTGAAACCATCAAACGGATTGGCAAATCCGGCGGATACTTCTGTTTTTCTAGTCACAACTTACAGGGTCTTCAAACCGCATCAACCCTAAAACAAAATGTGAGCTTTAATCCCCTCAAAACTTACACGAATATGGTGATGTTGGCACTCTTCAAGGTACTAAATCCGACCCTCAATTCCCACCAGCTTGCTAATGCCGATCGCCTCATTGTGCGGGACGAATCCCATAACTTTCGCCTCAAGTCCTACTACATTCGTCCAGCAGCTCAATTCAAGCAACTTGAACCCTACTTTTGTAATGTTGAGGCCTATCCTTGGCAAAGTGAGCACCCAATTTCTGATCAAACGGTTCTGGCTCAAAGACCAGAACTATGGCTGTATTATCTCTGTCAAATTGATTAACGACAGCGGTGTGCAATGAGATTCAGCAGAGACTAAGAAGTGAGGGACTGAGCCCTTATCTGCGGCACGATCCAGTCTGTATTCAGAGCCAGTCAACCCTACAGTTGAATTCGTAGCGAGTTGAACCAATCAAAGCGGCGATCAAACGTTTTCTGATCCCCTTATTCTGGTCAGCTTGACAATCAATTGACGCGGATGCAATCGCAATATCCAATTCTTCGATCAATTCATGATTAAATGGTGGAGCTTGCTCAAGCTGAGTCATGGTGGGCTATCTGTGCGATCATGAGGAAAATCGTCACTGGGATGGTTGATTATCCCGCTGTCCGAGGCAACCTTTTAGATGAGGGCAGCCTGTTAGACAGATCGGCGCAGCCTTTTGGAGCGCGGATACGTCGTAGGAATTGAGCGTTATCCGACACGCGCAGTAGAAACCTGATGAGAATCGGGTATGCGTTCGCACTGAGGAACCCAGGGTAGGGGGCGATCGCCCACCGCATCCGCCTGAACAGCCCACTGGGTCTTGGATAGGGGAACTGTATCGAGGGAAGCCATGCGTCATCCGTTGATGCAATCGACATCGAGCTTGAAGAAGCGATCACCCCAATGGCGGCGATGGCTAAAGCAAGTCGTACCTTTTGTCCCGATGAACGATATGATGCTCCAATTAGAAACGGAATCTTTGTCGCCCCGGATGTCCGAAACAACGAATGCAGCGGTGATGGTCATTGGCGGAGCCGAGGATAAGGTCCACGGTCGCTTGATTCTTTCCACATTTTTTAGCCGAGCGGGGGGAACCGACGCACGGATCGCCATTGTTCCCGCCGCCTCCCGTGAACCCTCTGTCATTGGCGAACGCTACACCTCCATCTTTAGGGAGATGGGAGCCAAGGCCATCGAAGTCTTGGATGTCCGAGATCGCGATCAAGGGGAGGACAAATACTGGCTGCAGTTCGTGAATGAATGTACAGGCGTTTTCTTGACCGGCGGCGACCAGTTGCGGCTGTGTGGCTTGCTAGTTGATACCCCATTGATGGAGCGGATTCGGCAGCGGGCACAATTGGGCGAAATTACATTGGCCGGTACAAGCGCTGGAGCCGCCGTCATGGGTCAGCACATGATCGCGGGCGGAGGGAGTGGCGAATCCCCCAACCGCTCTTTGGTCGACTTAACCGCAGGGCTAAATATCATCCCTGACATTATCGTGGATCAGCATTTTCATAACCGGAATCGTATGGCACGGCTCATGAGTGCGATCGCCGCCTATCCCGATCGGTTGGGGATTGGTATTGATGAAGATACTTGTGCGCTGTTTGAAGCCAGCAACGTATTCCAGGTGTTAGGGAAAGGAACAATCACAGTCATTGATGCGGGAGATGTGTCCCACACAAATCTGCCCGAAGTCGGCACCAGCGATCCTCTCAGTATCCATAACATGCGGGTTCATATCCTCTGCCATGGCGATCGCTACGACTATGACCGTCGGCTGATCCTGTCGCACCGATCCCAAGATGGCGAACACTCCCGTATGCGAGACTAGCCCTTTCGTATGAGAGACTAGCTCTGTGCAGGAGGTTAAAGTTTACGCTCTAAATCGGTTATTATGCCCCGATCGGGGCATAAACCCTTCGGTGTGTAGATGATTTCTTGACAGGTTTACCCAGAAATGTTCGTGGATTACAGTTTCGTCGTTTTCCCTCAACACACACTAGGAGGGTCGATTTATCCACCCATTACCTGAATCCACACACCATTCTGATGGATGCATTCAGATGCATTCAATGGAAGGCATCCCATAGTCGGAATACATCACAATTATTGAACGGCCCTGCGGCTCTACTGGCTCACACCCATTCGTGTTATGAAAATCCTTAAAACGCAGACCTTACGAGGTGCAAACTACTGGAGCATCCGCTACAAAAAGCTCATCATCCTTCGTTTAGACCTGGAAGATTTAGCCGAGCGTCCGTCGAACGAAATCCCCGGATTTTACGATGGCTTGATCGAAACCTTGCCCAGCCTGGTCGAGCATTTCTGCTCTCCTGGCTGCCGGGGTGGCTTTTTGATGCGGGTGCAAGAAGGCACAATGATGGGGCATATCGTCGAGCATGTGGCCCTGGAGCTACAAACCTTGGCGGGAATGCCCACGGGCTTTGGCCGCACCCGCGAGACGTCGACATCGGGTGTGTACCAGGTGGTGTTCGAGTATGAGGACGAGCAGGCCGGGCGCTATGCTGGGCGAGCAGCGGTACGCCTATGCCAGAGTCTGGTCGAGAGGGGACATTATCCCGCGGAAGAACTGGAGCAAGATTTACGGGATTTGCGAGAGTTTGCAGAGGAAGCGGCACTTGGCCCCAGCACCGAGCACATTGTGGCAGCGGCAGAGAAGCGCGGTATTCCCTGGATGCCTATGAGTGTGCGATCGCTGATTCAAATGGGCTATGGCGTCCATCAAAAGCGGCTCCAGGCCAGCCTGACGGGGCTGAGTAGCATCCTGGCGGTGGAGCTAGCCAGTGATAAGGAAGGCACCAAGCGCATTCTGGGAGATGCGGGCATCCCTGTGCCCCGAGGAACAGTGGTTTACTACTTAGATGAGTTGGAGCAAGCGATCGCCGATGTCGGTGGCTTTCCCCTCGTCATCAAGCCCCTGGATGGTAACCATGGGCGGGGCATCACCATCAATGTCACCTCTCTAAAGGAAGCTGAAGAGGCCTATGATCTCGCCAGCGTAGAATCGCGCTCCCGCGCCGTGATCATCGAGCGCTTTTATGTCGGGCAAGACCACCGCGTTATTGTCATTAACGGCAAGGTGGTAGCGGTCGCCGAGCGGGTGCCTGCCCATGCTAAAGGCGACGGCAAATCCACCATTGCAGAGCTAGTCGAGCGGATCAACCAAGATCCTCTGCGCGGCTCCGGCCATGCCAATGTACTGACCACCATTGAGCTGGATCGCGCTGCCTTCCAGATGCTCGAGCGCCAGGGCTACACCCTCGAAACAGTGCTGCCCGAAGGCGAAGTTTGCTACCTCAAAGCCACGGCCAACCTGAGTACGGGGGGGATTGCGATCGATCGCACCGATGTCATTCACCCCGAAAACGTATGGATTGCCGAGCGCGCGGCCAAAATTATTGGGCTGGATGTTGCAGGGTTGGATGTGGTGACACCGGATATCTCTCGCCCCATGTATGAGGTGGATGGGGTAATTGTGGAGGTCAATGCTGCACCGGGCTTACGGATGCACTTCTCCCCCAGCGAAGGCACATCCCGCGATGTAGGTGCGGCGATCGTAGACATGCTCTACCCCAACGACACTCCCAGCCGCGTTCCCATCGTCGCCGTAACGGGTACCAATGGCAAAACCACAACCAATCGGTTGATTGCCCATATTTTCAAGCAAACGGGTAAGGTTATTGGCTACACCACAACCGATGGCATTTACATCGGGGATTTCCTGGCAGAAGCGGGCGACACCACCGGCCCCCAAAGTGCACAGATGATTCTGCAAGATCCGTCAGTAGAAGTGGCGGTGCTGGAAACGGCTCGGGGCGGCATTCTGCGGTCAGGCTTGGGCTTTGACCAGTGTGATGTTGGCGTGGTGCTGAACGTGGCCGCAGATCACCTGGGAATCGGCGATATCGAGACGGTAGAGGATCTGGCTCACCTCAAGAGTGTGGTGGTGGAAGCCACTAGCCCCAATGGCTATGCGGTGCTGAATGCGGATGATCCCCTGGTGTCAGCGATGGCCCAACGGGTGAAATCCCAGGTTGCCTATTTCTCGATGAAACCCGAGAACCCTTTGGTGCAACACCATGTCAGTCAGGGTGGGTTGGCAGCGCTGTATGAGGATGGGTATATCTGCATCGTCAAGGGCGACTGGTGTTTGCGGGTGATGGCGGCGGATGAGGCTCCGTTAACCATGGGGGGTAAAGCGCCGTTTATGATTGCCAATGCCCTGGCCGCCTGTCTTGCTGCTTTTGCTCAGGGGGTTCCCGTCGAGGCCATTCGGGTCGCCCTGGCCACCTTCCAAGCCTCGGCAAATCAAACCCCAGGGCGCATGAATTTGTTTGACCTGGGCGATTTTCATGCGCTGGTCGACTATGCTCACAATCCCCATAGTTACCAGGCGCTTGGCGGCTTTGTGAAGAATTGGGATGGCGAATGTATTGGGGTCATCGGAGGACCGGGCGATCGCCGGGACGAAGATTTCATTACCCTGGGTCGTCTCTCCGCCGCCATCTTTGATCGGGTCTACATCAAGGAAGATGATGACCCCCGTGGCCGCCCTAGAGGCGATGCGGCCATGCTGATCGAGGAAGGCATCCGACAAATTCAGCCTAATCTGAACTACGAAGTCATTCTGAACGAAACCGAAGCCGTTCATCGTGCGTTGAATGCAGCCTCCAAAGGCTCGCTCGTGGTGATCCTGCCAGAGAGCGTGCGACGCGCCATCGAACTCATCTCCGAGCGGCGTCCCCTGGAAGAGGCGATCGCCACCCAACCTGAACCATCCCTGGATGCTGCTGCAACCAACTCAGAGGAAACGCCATCTGGCGATAGTCCTGAAACCTCGTCCTCTGATGGGTTGAGTATGGAAGAGTTGGTCTAAGGTGGGATGACGCCTTGGCAACTCAAGTCACGGCTATAAGAGCAACGTCCGCCTTCACGGACTACAAAGTTCGGGATTTAAGGATCCGCAATGGTCAGTTTTGTTTGGCGATTTACGGTTTCAACCGCCAGATTTACTGATTCCGAATTCACTCTAGAAACGATTTTCTTCTTGGCACTTGCCTGTGGTTGTGACCGTCAAGCAGCAAAGTAGTACATCAGCAATTCTCAGTATGGCTTTGTTAGTTTATAAAATGCCGTTTGCCCTGAGCTTGTCGAAGCCTTTTCACCCTTCGACAAGCTCAGGGCGAACGGCAAATTTCCAAAATGAGAATTACTGGTAGTACATTCGGCAATAACAAATCTTTAGATATTTTTCTGGATCAAACCAGGATTTGGCGATCGCTATCGATAGAGTTATGGCAAGCTTTGGCTCGAACGCTGACGCTTTCTGAAGTGTGCCTGTCATCACCAGTGGATTGCGAGGCCAGATATCCGTTGTTTAACGGATGACAATCCGTTGACATATAATAGTATTTCTGTACTATTAATAGTACTTAGGTATCACTAATGTTGCCTCTTGGGATGGGCGCTTGACGCGATCGCTCCGAGATTAGGTGAAGGCAACCTCTTGTTGATTGTCTACCCATAAGCGTGCCGATGTCCAGGGGTTTGTCGCTTGCTCTCGCAACCGAACAAGTCCGGAAATCTGGTGCCAGGACATCGTTTGTTCATTCTTCCAGGAGTTGGCTATGCAAGGAACACAGCAAGAAATTCAGGAAATTCAGGCGCGGCTGCAAGCGATTAACAAAGGGGATGTAGGCTATCGTCCGGCTTCTTCTGCCACGATGGTTGAAATGTTTCCCGGTTATCCTCCACAACGACCATCAACGCCCACCCAGCCCCAGGTTTCCACCTATAGATTCAAGGGCGATGGCGTTGCCGAGCGCAACCCAATCACTGGAGGCATGGCTCAACCTGCGATGCGCGCACGCTTTGCAGGAACAACGATCGGACAGGGGATACCTTCGGCCTATTCTTCAGCAACCGCCACCACAGCAACGGCCATGCCAGAAGCACCCTCCGCGACAGAGCAAATGGCACTGCAACAACTGGCGGAAACCTGGCAACAGTTGGAAGCCAAGGCCGATCAGGTGAATCAGCTTTCGGCAACCCAAGAAGCGATGTTGCTGGAAGTGCGGGCGATCGCCCAGCGGGTAGAGCGAGATTGGCGGGCAACCGGACTCCGAGACTTTCCCTTTGCTGATGCCGATGGCGATCTCTCTGCCTTGTACGGTCAGGATTCGGCGGATGTGCCCGTCATCGAGCGGGATGCAACGGGCAAGTTTGTAATGACACAACGGACGCTGGAGTTGTCGAAGGCGGAGCGCGAGGCGGCTCTGATGGCGGAGGTCCTGCGTAAGAAACGGCAACCTCGTTCCTCCATACTGGCACCCCTAGGGCAAGCGGTATGGAGTTGGTTCCAGGGCTTGCTTGCGAGAAATACATCCCGGCCAAAGTCACGACGACGTCCGGCAGCGACCTCTAGCGCTGTCGTCCAATCCAACCCAGACATGTCATTGCAGCAGGCTGCTACCTGGCTGGTGGGAGCGACATTGGCACGGATGGCCATTGATGCGTTGCTGGTTTCCTATCCAGTCTTCTGGTTACCGGCAGTGGGCTTGATTATTGCGCCAGCGGCGATCGCCGCTTACCGCACAACCGTTGCCCCGGAGTCCAGCATCCAGTGGGGCTATCGGCTGTTGCTCATCATGGTAGGACTGTTGCTGGGTGGGCGATTCTAACCGTCACCTAACCCCGCGATTCATCTCCCGCTCTATTCACTCCCCCTTAAACCATGCAATCCCGTTGAATCATGCAACGTCATTCCATTGATTCTCCCTCCCTCAATCCGTTTTTACTCGGCGGCTTATTCTTAGCATTTCTGGGTTTGATGCTCGATTTCCGTAGTGTGTTGCCCTTCAACAGCTCGACCGCTCCACCCGAACGGTGTCAGGGAGATGTCAACCGCGAGGTGGTTCTGTCTCGCGACCAGTTGGCACAGCTCCTTACCGTGCCGGAGCGAGACAGCAAACAGCGTGTGCAAGACATTGTGGGGGCACCGTTCTGCTCCCTGCAATCACTGCAGGTGCGGGCGGGGATTGTGGCCGAACGGCAAGTTTATCCCCTAGCATTTGACCCCAGCACACGGCTGGTCATTCTTTACGAAGGCGACGAGTATGCAGGCTATCGTTTCAGTTACCAATAAGGTTTTCCGGCGCGTGTTGACCGTGAGTTGCTGGGTGCTTTTGGCCAGCGGATGTGCGCAATCTGAATCCTCTGTTGTGCGCGAGGTACCGATTCAGCAAACCTGGGAATTGGAACCAGGGCAACAAATCGGAGACCATCGCATTGCAGGGGGATTGGGCGACATTTCCATTGAAATGCGAGGCGATCGCATCTATGCACCGTTTGATGGGGAACTGCAACCGAACGATGTGCCTGATTGCTACGTCTTCTCTAGTCCTGAAGTGCCTGCCTATCTTTTTCGTCTCTGCGGGTTGGATCGCCCCCAGGTGGGAGCCGTCGCTCAGGGTTCAGCCTTGGGATCGGCGGACTTCCTGGGATTTGCAACCCTGCGCCGACAACCCGATGGACACTGGACGATGGTGGAACCCGCCAGCGATGTCTTGCAACGGATCCTTGACCCTAATGCCGTACAGGTCGGTGGGGGTGACGGATAGTCGCTGGTTTTCGTCTTCCCTTAACCAGTAGAAGCGACCCTCTGATGCTGGCTGGGAGGGAAGCGATCGCACCTCTCTCTCCCCGTGCGATCGCTTCATACATTCCTAGGATGCTTATCCAATTGCTCTTGGTGGGCGGTGTTCACACGAACTCCCTACTCCATCAGTGGACAGTGTCCACCCTTTTCTGAGATTGAGGTTGTTTGTTGTAGAAATTTTCTTTGAATTGAGCGTTTGCTCTCATTACTTGGCACCGCTTGCGTGTCTTGCACCGTTTAAGTCATCTACCCTTTCATAGTGTGTTGCGTTGAACGATGAAAGCCCGTTTATTTCTGCCCGTTTATCTCCTGGGAGCCGGGGCGATCGCCCTTAGCCCCATGCTCAGCAAGGCTCAGGAATCGCGAGATCTGAGTCAAGCCTTCCAAATCCCTAATCCCTCGACGGCTCCAGCTTCCGAGACGACTGCACCGAAAGCGGAACAGAATCTTGAAGCCGAAGCAGATGCTGCGGATACAAATCGACCGCTCCCTATTCCACCCACCGCATCGGAAGCGCCTGTTAGCCATCCGCCTTCTCAGACAGCCGTACTGCCGCCACCGCCACCTGTACTGGAAAGGACGGCCCGCGATGTCACACCCCCTGCCCCTCCGGTGGACGTCTCGGGGCAGGTTGAGCTGGCGGACATTCCATCCCCACCTACGTCTGACGTTGAAACGCTCGAACTTGCCTTCGGGGCAGACTTACCTGTCGGTAGCGATGGAACGGCGATCGCCACTGCAGAAACCTCCGCTGTTTCGCCAGATGCGCCGACTACGCCTGTAGCCCCTCCTCCTGTTACCCCCGTCCTCTCGGCCAATCCTTCAACCGAGTCGCTGTTTATCGGGGGAGCCGAGTCTGTGGTGGCAAGAGTGGTCGGCAGCGCCGAAGGCACCCGCACCGTCGAAGGGTTGCGAACGCCAGCCTATTACGGCCATACCGATCCCGGCAATGGGGTATGGAATCTTGGAAGCTTCTCCTATCAGCATGGAGCCGCGTCACCGGAGGATGCCGACAAACGCCAGATACAGCGCTTGCAGCGTCAAACCCAAACCCTGCTATCGCGAGCCGCTGTCTTTGGTTTGGAGCTAACGCTAGAAGAAATGCTGAACGGAATTGACTTGGCCAATCAAGCTCCGAAAGCAGCACTCGACCGAGGCGGCTATATCGACTGGTTGGCCGAAGCACATCAGCTCGGGATGACCGGGCAGGACGCGATCGCCTGGGCGCGCACCCGCTCGTTCCTCGACCCCGACACCCAACAGTGGAATGCACCAGGGCTGGGCAACACCGTGCAAGGCATTTCGCGCGACCAAGAACGGCGGATGCGGGCGATCGCCCGTGCCCTCACAGCGATTCACTCTGAGCAGGCTGCTCCAGCAGAAGCGATCGCTGTCGCTCCATCTGCCCCAGCGACGACAACAGATGATGAGGCACCAACAGCAGAAAACTCAGAAGCGGACGGTATCGGGCGCTTGTTTGGACTAGATCTCGATCTGTTCTGAGCCAGATAGAGACTCCCCGATCGCTCCTCCTATATGTTTGCTATTTACCCCTGGTTGACTGACAAAACTCACAAGCCCTCTCCCAAAACGGGTAAGGGACTTTGAAACCACCTTTAGTCTTCTTACTTCCCTTCTCTCCTCGTGGGAGAAGGTGCTGGGGGATGAGGGGAAAAGTTTTGTTAGTTAATCGGCCATTTACCCTCTGAAGCCAGGACAAATCCCTTTTTGAAAGCCCCACAGCACGCGGCGTTTCAAAAAGGATTGGGTTTTACCCAGCGCATAGCGCTATAAGATCCAGAAGATTGCATCTCGGATTTCAACAGAGTGCTGCGCCATGGTGCCGCGATCGCTGCCTGATTACTCCATCGTCATCCCGCTCTACAACGAAGAGGCGGTGGTGGCCGAGCTGTATCGCCGCTTGCAGACGGTGATGGCGCAACTGGATGGCACAGCCGAATTGGTGCTGGTAGATGACGGTAGTCGCGATCGCACCCTAGAGCATATCCGTGCTCTGCACCATGCCGACGACCGTGTGTGCTACCTCCGCCTTGCCCGCAACTTTGGTCATCAGATCGCGGTCACCGCTGGGCTTAATTTTGCCCAAGGCCAAGCGGTAATTACGATGGATGCGGATTTGCAAGACCCACCGGAACTGATTTTTGCCTTGGCAGAGCAATGGCGATTGGGCTATCAGGTAATTTATGCCCGACGCAGCCAGCGGCAGCCGGATCATTGGCTCAAACGTACCTTTGCCTATGGCTTTTACCGCATCCTGCAAATGCTGGCGGATGTGGAGATCCCAACGGACACAGGCGACTTTTGTTTGATGGATCGGCAGGTGGTGGATGTGCTCAATGCTATGCCCGAGCGCAATCGCTATATTCGCGGCCTGCGCGCCTGGGTAGGCTTTCGCCAAACGGACGTGCCCTACAAGCGCGATCGCCGCTATGCCGGAGCCGTAAAATACACCTTTCGCAAATCACTGGCGCTCGGCATCAACGGAATCGTGTCTTTCTCAACCGTACCCTTGCGCCTCTCAACCTATGTTGGGCTAATCGCCGCGGCGATCGCCCTGTTGATGGTTTGCCTGGTAATTTACTGGCGCTTCTTTGAACCCAACTCGCCGTTGACGGGCTTTGCGACAATTGCGATCGCCATCTTCTTCATCGGAGCCGTGCAGCTGATTTGCATAGGCATCCTCGGCGAATACATCGGACGCATCTACGAAGAAACGCGCGGTCGCCCTCTTTATACTTTGAGCGAAACCGCTGGGTTTGAACATTTTGCGTCTCACAAGTCATCTAGTGAGATGCCTTAAATGGCGACTCCCTATGGCTTGTGAACGATCCTCATTTCACACAAGTTAAACAAAACAGTGAGCTGATCCGGCTTCTTTTTGGGCACCTTAAGGGTGCTGAGATTGGTTTCCATTCCCATGCGTTCACCTCAGTTTGCTAGACCTTATTTGATTGGATTGATTGGCTGGACTGCACTGTCGCTCGCAGGCTGTGGCCCATCTGCTGATACCCTCGCGTCCAAACATCTTGCCCTCTTGCAAGCGGGCAAAATCGATGCAGCTCAACAACAATATTGTCTTCCAGAGACGGAATTACTGCTTTATGACGTCTCCAACTACGAGGTCTTGAACCTCACCCACGAGAATCGCCAGAACCTTCGATACATGGAAGTGACCGTATCGTTGGAAAGTAAACAGACCCGTTTAGTGAACACCGATGAGCGACTGCAGCGTATCCCTGTGGATCATGCCGTTCTGGAAATTTGGGAGTCGGACGATTTCTTTGATTTAGCGGCTCTCCTGACAACTCCCCGAAGCCAGTCCGCGCAAACCACCGCAACCTCATCCGATGCGGAGACAGATTTAATCGACCTCACGATTCAGAACCGCGCAGATGTGAATGCAGCAAATCAGTGCATTTTCATCCCGCCAGGACAGTTTGACTAAGGGACTTGCGTGAAAATAAAATCCCCAAAATCCCAGAGAGAGGGGCGACGGGCTAAGCCCGTCGC
>JBCBSL010000095.1:0-15795 GCA_039819145.1 Cyanobacteria bacterium J06638_22 | reverse complement strand
TCTCGGGTGAATCCGCTACAGAACTCCCCTGGGTGAGCAGCGCCAGCATACTCCCAGGGGAGTTCTGTAGCGGATTCACCCGAGACTGGCCAGAGTGCTCTCGTTCCCCTCGTTAAGGATCTACCTGCACCCAACTTTATTCAGCTACTCGAGCAGATTACCCAAGAGTTTGAGCAATCTCGACAGGCCATTGAGATGATCAATGACGATGCCCTCGAGAGTGTATTGGATCAGCTTTTGGAAGCGTTCACCCTAAAAATCGGACAAATTCTCGACGCCGATCGCACCACAATTTTTCTGGTCGATGAAGAGCAAGACCAACTCTGGTCAAAGGTGGCGTCTGGCAAAGATGGACAGCGTGAGGAAATTCGCATCCCCCGAACTGCCGGCATTGCTGGCCATGTTGCGGCGACAGGCGAAGTCCTCAACATTCCCGATGCCTATGGCCATCCCATGTTCAATCCAGAGGTAGATAAAAACACGGGCTATCGCACGCGCAATATCCTGTGTATGCCGATTGTGGATGACCAGGGGCGTGTTGTTGCCGTGGCACAGTTGTTGAATAAAAAGGGCGATCGCTCCTTCAGTGCCACCGATCAGAGCCAGTTTCAAGAATTTGCGACGGCGATTGGTGTCATTCTCGAAAGCTGCAACGCACTTTACATGGCATCGCGAAACCAGCGAGGTGCCACAGCCCTGCTCAATGCCACGGCCTTCCTCGGCCAAAGCTTGGATTTAGAACGCACGCTCCAATCAGTGATGAATGAGGCGCGCAAGCTGATGCAGGCCGATCGCAGCACCTTATTTCTGCTCGATCGGGAGAAAGGTGAGCTGTGGTCTCGCATTGCCAAGGCAGACGGCAAAACAACCATTGACATTCGCATTCCATCGAATCGTGGGATCGCTGGTTTTGTAGCTTCGACCGGGGAAAGTCTAAACATTACCAATGCCTACGAGGATCCTCGCTTTGATCCCACTGTCGATCGCGCAACCGGCTACCTCACACACACAGTGCTCTGCATGCCCGTGTTCAACTCGGAAGAGCATCTGATCGGCGTGACCCAGCTCATCAACAAGCACCAGGGCACCTTCAACCGCTCGGACGAAGAGTTTATGCAGGCCTTTAACATCCAGGCGGGGATTGCCCTGGAAAACGCTCAGCTGTTCGAGCGAGTGTTGCTCGAGCGCCAATATCAGAAAGATATTTTGCAAAGTCTATCCGATGCGGTGATTTCCACCGACATGGATGGCTGCATTGTCACCATCAACGATGCAGCGCTTGGTTTGCTCGGTTGTCCGTTGGAACGGGATGATGGGGCGCAGCAGCGTCACTGGATTCGCCAACTTAGCGGGCGGCAGGTGTGGGAGGTGGTGCCCATCGACAACCTGAAAATGCGTCTGCAAGATAGCCTGCAATTTGGAACCCGGCAGTATGTTCCAGAACAAAGCTTGACGTTCGGCGTTTCTAGCATTGAGCACCTGCAGCAAGGGTCGGCCAAGCCTGAGGCGCTAGACACCGATGAGCCCTTAGATCCTGCCCATGGGATGAACGTGCAACCGTCTGAATCGGCTCCACTGGCCAAGACTGGTGTTGAGGAAAGCCTCACGACCGTGTTGGTCGTGCGATCACTCTCCGATCCCCAACGCTATCTCCCCTGGAACCTGGCCGAGGAAAACCAGGGTTGGATCGATGCCGCCCATGTCCAACCGATTGAGCGTAGCATCAACCTGACCGTCAACCCCCTCACCAACCCCGATGGCAAAGTGCAGGGCGGGCTTGTGGTTTTGGAAGACATCAGCCAGGAAAAACGGATGAAGGCGACCATGTACCGCTACATGACACCGGGTGTGGCCGAGCGGGTGATGGCGCTAGGCGAAGACGCTCTCATGGTCGGTGAACGCAAAGATGTCACCATTCTCTTCTCGGATATTCGAGGCTATACCAGTCTGACGGAGGACATGGAAGCCGCCGATGTTGTGGAGTTACTCAACGATTACTTCGAGACGATGGTAGAGGCTGTGTTCAACTTTGAGGGCACCCTGGATAAATTCATTGGGGATGCGCTGATGGCCGTGTTTGGTGCACCCCTGCCCCTGCAAAACCATGCCGAGATGGCAGTCAAATCGGCTCTCGATATGCGGCGACGGTTATCCGACTTCAATGCCCGTCGGCAGCAGCAGGGTCGCCCTCTAATCCGCTTTGGCATCGGCATTAGTTCGGGAGAGGTCGTTTCAGGCAATATTGGTTCGCAAAAACGGATGGACTATACCGTTATTGGCAACGGGGTCGACATTAGCTCTCGATTGGAAGGCGTGACCAAGCAATACGGCTGCGACATTATTCTCAGTGAGTACACTTATCAGCTTTGCAAGAATACGGTTTGGGTTCGCGAGTTGGATCGGATTCGGGTCAAGGGAAAAAACCAGCCTATCAGCATCTACCAACTGATTGATGAGCGCCAAACCCCCCTGAGCGATCGCACCCAGGAGCTACTCTCCTTCTATCACAAGGGCCGTGCTGCTTATACGCATGCCGATTTTCACGCCGCAAAACAGTGGTTTGAGCGGGCACAGCACGTGGATGTTGAGGATCAGGCGATCGCCGTTCACCTCCAGCGCATTGATGAGTACCTGAAAAATCCGCCCCCCCCGAATTGGGATGGCGTCCACACCATGACCACCAAATAGAGAGGCTACAGCGTTTATTGCGCTATGCGCGTGAGTTACGTACGGAAATGTGCTTGACGCGGTTGCACACCGCGATAGGAAGCTTGGACGTTGAGAGAAATTCAAAAAAAACTCCGGTTCCCGAAAGAAACCGGAGAGCGAATTGCTTGGTTAATCAACCTATCGCAACTTAGCAGTCGTAGTAGAGTGCGAACTCGTAAGGGTGCGGACGCAGACGCATGGGGTTCACTTCATTGTCCAGCTTGTAGTTGATCCAGTTGCCGATGAAGTCGTCTGTAAACACGCCGCCTGTCGTCAGGAACTCGTGATCCTTCTCCAGGCTGCTTAGCGCATCTTCCAGCGAACCTGGCGTCGAAGGAATCTTCGCCAGCTCTTCGGGGCTAAGGTCGTAGATGTCCACATCCAGTGATGCACCTGGATCAATTTGGTTCTTGATGCCATCGATACCAGCACAAAGCATCGCTGCAAACGCCAGGTAAGGGTTCGAGGTCGCATCAGGGCAGCGGAACTCCAGACGCTTTGCCTTGGGATTGGGGCCAGAGAGCGGGATCCGCACCGATGCCGAGCGGTTACCCTGGGAATAGGCCAAGTTTACGGGAGCCTCGAATCCAGGAACCAGACGCTTGTAGGAGTTGGTTGTGGGGTTCGTGAAGCCTAGCAATGCCGGAGCATGCTTCAGAATACCGCCGATATACCACAACGCCATTTGGCTCAGTCCGGCATACCCATCGCCCGCAAATAGGGGTTGGCCATCTTTCCAAATAGACTGGTGAGTATGCATTCCAGAGCCATTGTCATTAAACACTGGCTTGGGCATAAAGGTCACGGTCTTACCGTGCTTCTGGCCCACATTTTTGATGCAGTACTTGTAGGTCATCAGCCAGTCGGCCGCTTCCACCAGCTTGCCAAAGCGGAAACCCAGTTCGCACTGCCCCCCCGTTGCTACTTCGTGGTGGTGCTTCTCAATCGGCACCCCGCACTTTTTCATGGTGAGCAGCATTTCGCTCCGGATGTCCTGCAGCGTATCGGTAGGAGAAACGGGGAAATAGCCTTCCTTATAGCGAGGTTTGTAGCCTTTGTTGCCACCCTCTTCTGAGCGTCCAGAATTCCAGCGCCCTTCTGGGGTATCCACATAGTAGAAGCCCTGGCTTTCTGTCTGGTCGAAGCGCACATCCTCGAAAACAAAGAACTCGGCTTCAGGCCCAAAGAAGGCTGTATCACCAATACCTGTGGAGGTTAAGTAGTCAATGGCCTTTTGGGCAATTACCCGAGGACAGCGCGAGTACCATTCGCCCGTGCGCGGCTCTTTGATACTGCAGATGACGCTGAGCGTAGGCTCTTCCATGAACGGATCGATCCACGCAGTCGTCGGATCGAGCACCATTGTCATATCCGATTCGTTGATCGCCTTCCAACCACGAATACTGGATCCATCAAATGGGACACCATCCGTAAAACTCGACTCATCGATTTGATCTTGATAAACCGTCAAATGCTGCCAGGTACCTGGCATATCGATAAATTTTAGGTCAACCATTTGAATGTCTTGGTCTTTGATCCAACCAAGAACTTCACCGGGGGTTTGTGCCATGAACTACTCCTTTAGTTCCGCGCATTGAACAAAAACATTGTGCCGCTGGAGGCACCGTGGAAAGAAACCGCTCGAAGAACTATGGGCATTGCCATCGATCCACACTCGGGATATCTCCAGAAGTCTTCGGCTTTCGTACCTTTGTGGGGATGCGAAATGGGGCTGTACGCACCTGCATCATCCTAGGAACTGCAATGGGTGCAATTTGTATAAGGGACAACAAAACCCTCGGATTCTGGTATCAATCTTCCACAAAATCCGAGTAACGAGGGCGCGATCCTCATTCTCACCCTCGACACGCACCTTGTTAGCGGCTAAGCGATTAGCAACAAAATTTAATACCGTAACCCTGTACATGCCTCGATAGAAGCGGGTCTCGGGTCTATCCCTCGTGATAGACTTAGCTCTATTGCGGCGATCGCTGCTCCGCTTTGAATTCCAGGAGTAGCAAGAGAAAGCGCCGCCAAGATTTTTGTAAAATTCTTGTAGTATAACAACCTGTGTTGGGAGACGTTTTTTATGCGGGACGCCGTAACCAAGCTGATTGACAACTACGACACCAAAGGTCGCTATCTGGATCGGGATGCCATGGATGTCCTGCAATCCTACTTCACCACTGGTATGGAAAGAGTCCAGGCGGCCGCTATCATCAACAGTGATGCAGCGGCGATCGTTCGGCAAGCAGGTTCGACGCTTTTCGAGCAAGTCCCTGAGTTGATTCGTCCCGGAGGTAATGCCTACACCACGCGTCGCTATGCTGCTTGTCTGCGGGATATGGATTATTACCTACGCTATGCAAGCTACGCCATCATTGCAGGCAGCATGGATGTGCTAGACGAGCGCGTACTACAAGGTTTGCGGGAAACCTACAACTCTCTGGGTGTGCCTATTGCACCAACGGTACGGGGCATTCAGATCATGAAAGAAATGGTGAAAGACAAGGTTGCAGAGGCCGGGATCAGTTCGACTGACTTCATCGACCAGCCTTTTGACCACATGACTAGTGAACTGAGTGAGCAGAGCGTCTAGCTCGCATCAATTGGAGATCCTATCGGTCGGTCGACTCGGAAAATGGCTCTTCGAATCGGCTAGAACAATCAAAAAAACTAACAGCGGGAAGAGCTACTGCCTCCCGCTGTTAGTTTTTTTGAGCTAGGTGTAGCTGTTTGGGGCATCCCTATCACCCTCTTAGCCGCTGCGTATTGCCTTTGTGCTTAGCGAACCATGACAGCATCCGGCTCTAGAATCAGTAGGCTGAATCCATCTGTTGTCTGGAGAATGATGGTTTCATCGCCTTGGTAGCTTAACCGCTTGATGATTTGGCTAGCTTGTTGCAACGTTTCTACTGTTTTGAAGAGGCTGTAGAGCTTGCCGTTGTAACGCACAGCGGCAAGCTGTTTGTCTAAATCTGGGACTGTTATTTGGCAGGGCTGACATTCGTTGGGAGACGTGAGGAGGCGATAGGGGGGGGAAGTTTCAGAATTTTGGGACGCTTTGGCTTTTGACTTTGCAGGACTGGCCGTTGTTTCGAGCACCCATATGACGAAACCCTTGGGGGTCTTCGTAATAACTACAGAGTCCCCACGATTCTGGAGCTTTTTGCTCAGTTCAAGTGCACGCTGCTTTTCGGTGACCGAGCGGAAAAAGCTGTAGTAGTTGCCGTCGAACTGAATTGCGGCTAGCCGTTCCCCTGTATCGCTCAGCACAACATGACAGGGACGGTAGCGATCGCGCGATTCCAGTACAATAGGCATTTCAGGAGAATTCTGGGAACGGGCTTTAGTCACAGTTTGCATTGTTGATAGAGATTAGGGGAACGTGGGTGAAGAGATTGGATCTGAAACGTTGATGAACGCAATCTTGCTTGATCATGCGCTGTAACCGTAGAAATGCCATCCGGCAAAGTACGGTAAGTTAAGTTGTGTAAAGCAATCGATGTCGCGAATTGATACACGCAAGATTGCCAAAGGATTGAAAGCTAGAGCCTAATTCTACTATCTATAGGTATAAAAAATGCCTCTGCAAACGCAGAGGCATTTCAGCTATTCAGACCTTAATGTATTTGGTTGGTTTTGGGGCTGCGGCGCAGCCCCAAAACCAGTGGCTTCATGGATGGGGCACATGCAGAACTGGCACTATTCCTCATCGCTGATCAGCCCGTCCGGTTCACCCTCACTGCCATTGTCTTGGATCGGGCTGTCAGTTGCCTCATTGCTTGGAGAGAAGTTCCCAATCAATTCGTTCCCGTCATCTCCATCATTCAAGATAGAAGGACTAAATGGACGGTTGAAGTCTGAGACGCTACGAGCGCGATCGACGGGGAAAACATCCAGCCCCCCATCAAGGTCGTAGCTGCGAGCAATGCGATCGTCTAGCACCACATCTCCCAAGGTCATGTCATTGTCTAAGACGCCGCCGTCGTAGCTCAAATCCACATCCACATTGTTGCTCTGATCTTCGTAAGCGTTGAAGCCCGTCCCTGCAGGGATCAATCGTCCGATAATGACGTTCTCCTTCAAGCCACGCAGCCAGTCAGACTTCCCTTCGATCGCCGCTTCTGTCAGAACCCGGGTTGTCTCCTGGAAGCTCGCAGCAGAAATGAAGCTATCGGTGTTGAGGGATGCTTTCGTGATCCCCAGCAGCACAGGGGTGTACTCAGCTGGGGCACCCCCGGTAATGGACATGGCCTCGTTGACTTGCTGAATCTGGCGCAGTTCCACCAATTCCCCGGGTAGCATCGTAGTGTCGCCACCATCTTCAACTCGCACCTTGGAGGTCATTTGTCGCACAATCACTTCAATATGCTTGTCGGAAATATCAATGCCTTGGGATTGGTATACCGATTGCACTTCATTCACCAGGAAGGTTTGCACCTTCTCCAGGCTTTGTAGCGCTGCCTCATGGGTTCCCGAGGCTTCCCGGTAATACCGGAAGAAGACCTCTAGGATTTCGTGAGGATTGGCTGGACCGTCGGTCAGGGGTTCTGCGGCTTCCACATCTTGCCCGTCGATAACCAAGACGTTTTGACCCGGGCCAATCACATATTCCGTGATGACCCCATCGGACTCAACCACCTTCACTTCAACGGTTTCATCGTCGCCATACACCACCTGAGCTGTTCCTGGACGTGCCGAAAGGATACAGGCTTCTTTCGGCTTTCGGGCTTCCAGCAGTTCTTCGATTCGCGGCAGACCCTGGATGATGTCCCCGGTCTTTGCTCGCTCGAAGACCAGTAGCACCAGGTTGTCCCCCCGCTGTACCAAGTCGCCATCATCAATGTGCAAAACGGCACCGGCGGATACACGATAGGGGCGTGCTAGGCGCAGCACGACGCTGGAATCGTTAATAGCAACTACTTGCCCCGACTCTTGGACAGCAACGCCTTCAGCCAACTCGCTGCGGGCAACGAGCAAATCTCCAACTTTGACAGATGGCGTTTTCCCTTCCGTATCAACGGTCATCAAGTCGGAATCGCGCACAACCAACAAACGGCGAGTGGATTCACCGTCACGGATCCCCCTGACTTCACCCCCTTCCTTCGCTTTGATTTCGGTGCGCGCAATACCTGCCCCCGGAGCGATCTGGTCACCGTCTTGAACCAGCAAATGGGTATGGGTACTGCCCTGGGTCTGATCAGCGATGATATCGCGACGAATGACGAGCGATTCGAGAATCACCAGCTGGAGGCGCATGACATCTTCATCTTCATCATCCGCAATCAGCTCAATGTCAGCGGCTAGTTGATGTGCATCTTCCTCAATTTCTAGAACGAGCTGGGTGCGAAGCAGCTCCACCCCTTCAACAGATTTGATGCGATCGCCATCCTTGTACAACACCCGCTGCAACGCGCGCAGTTGGATCGAATGCCCCGACTCTTCGTTCGCCGATGCCTGACTGGGGATTGCTGGCTCATCGGGAACTTGGTACTCGATTACTGGACGCAAAAGTGCCGCTGGGCCTTCGGGCGTTTCCACGGTCTCCAGGTAGCGCAGCTCAGACGGGCTCACCCCTGGAAGCACCTCTTCCCCAGGCGTGACAATATTATCTTCCCGACCTGCAAAAGCTTCGGGATTATCTAGCATGTGCAATTCGCCCGGCTTGATGACGACTTCTCGCAAAATGTCGTTCTTTTGCGTGACCTCAATTATCCCACCACTCTGGCAGAAGATATCCTTAACAACTTCCGTTCCAGGTTCCACATACTGCCCGTCTTCTACCATCAGCAGAGAAATATCTTTGTTGACTTCGTGGCATTCTTCGGGAATCCACAGCAGGGTTCCGCCTTTGATGACTTCATAGCCCTGTTTGGCTTTTCCTTTCTTCGCAACGTCCAGCCCAGAGTAGCGAACCATTCCGCCCATCTGGGTGTGGTAGCGATCGTCAATCAACTCCGCAACCACCTGACCGCTGATGACCTTGGTTCCGGGTGCGGCAATCAAGGAAAATCGCTGGTTGTTCTGGGTTTCAATCAGATAATGCTCACGCCCCTGGGAGCTTTCGGCCCGCACCCGTGCCTGGTCAAGTTGCACCGATGCCGTGATGATTTCGACCTCACGATTACTCCGACCCTCGGCATCGGGCGGAATCCGCACAATACCCCCATTCTCGTTAATCAACCGAGTCTCGGCTAGGTTGTCGTCGGAGGCGATGCGATCGCCATTTTTCACCACAGGCTCTGCACCGGGCGGCAGGTTGTAGACCTCACCAGACAGCACCCAGATCAGACCGCCCCGCTGAGCAATGCGGGTGGTGTTACCCTGACGGTCTTTCTTCTCTTCAGGGATCACATCCGCGAACTTCACTTCCCCGGCCAGGTCGGAGGCTACGTCCTTGGTCGCCTTTTCTGTTACCTTGCGAACGCGGCCTGTGGCAGGCATTTCCGCCACCATCTGGCCGTATGTGACCTGCTCCCCATCCCGCGCAAACAGAATCGAGCCGGGTGGGAGATTATGGTTTTCCTTCTTGTTGCCCGCCTCAAAGGTTACTTTGACATTGGCTTCGATGATAAACGCATCGTCCCCGTGACGAGTGCGGAAGGCACGGGAGCGCACTTGCTTCGGATTGAGGTGCAACGTTGCATCGAATTTAGGACGAATTTGTGGCACCTGCTCCCCGGTAAAGGTTCCACCGGTGTGGAACGTCCGCATGGTTAGCTGGGTGCCCGGTTCACCGATTGACTGAGCGGCGATAATGCCTACGGCTTCACCCAGGTCGACCATTTCCGCATGGGCTAGGCTCCAGCCATAGCAAGCCTGACAAACCGAGCGCGTAGCTTCACAAGTAAGGGGCGATCGCACCTTCAAAGACGATACTTTCGCTTTTGCCAGCATCTTCGCCGTTTCGTTGGAAATCGCCTGGTTGCGCTCTAATAGCACCTCCCCCGTCTCCGGATGCAGCACATCCTCAGCAACCGCCCGTCCGAGGAGGCGATCCTGGAGCGGAATGAGGACGCGATCGCCATCCGTCATGCTCTTCAGCGTAATCCCACGATCCGTTCCACAATCCAGCTCTCGAATGATTACATCCTGCGATACGTCCACCAAACGTCGAGTCAAGTAACCCGAGTCTGCCGTTCGCAGCGCCGTATCTACAAGACCTTTCCGTGCTCCGTAAGACGAAATAATGTATTCCGTCACCGTCAGCCCTTCCCGGAAATTGGTCTTAATCGGCAGGTCAATGATTGCCCCCTGCGGATTCGCCATCAAACCCCGCATGCCGACCAACTGACGCACCTGAGAAATGTTCCCCCGCGCTCCAGAGAAGGCCATCATATAAACCGAGTTGAGCGGGTTATTCTTGCGGAAGTTCCGCACCACCTCGTCTTTGAGTTCCTCGCTGGTGTCGTTCCAGGTATCAATCACCTTTTGGAAACGCTCTACTTCCGTAATGTCGCCTCGGCTGTAGCGATCCTCTGTCTTGCGAATTTCATCTTCTGCGTCCTGCAAAAGCTCCCGTTTCTTCTCGGGCACCTGCAAGTCGTCCACACTGATCGAGACCCCAGCACGAGTCGCGAAGCGAAATCCAAGATCCTTGAGCCCGTCGGCGACCTGTGCCGTGCGGGCTGTTCCGTAATTTGTGAAGGCCCAAGCAATTAGGTTTCGCAATTGCTTTTTATCAACCACTCGGTTGCGGAAGATCATGGATTGCTGTGGATTCTGCGTCGAGTTCTGCTCCGTCATCGTTCATCCTGCCCTTACTACTTAGTTCGCAATCGTTCGCAAATCGTCGTCCAGTCCAGCCATCAAACCGTTGCTATACCGCCAACACGTCATGAATAGCTTTGTTGAGAATGACGCGTCCTGGTGTTGTGTAGACATATTGGGACAGCAGATTTCCGTCACCATCCGTCCGTACTCGCCGGTACTTGTAACGTCGCATGACGCTGCGCACATTCCCCGCCGCATCCTGATCGATTGCTTCTTCCACGACCTCATCGTCGTCGTTCGCTGCTTCGACCTCTCCATCAAACCGCACCCAAACATAGGCATGCAGGTCAACTTGCTCTTGCTCGTAGGCAATGACAGCGTCTTCCATGCTGGCAAAGTACCGTCCCTTGCCTTTTGTCGCATCCGGGTTCTCAGCGGTTAGGTAGTAGCATCCCAGTACCATGTCTTGGCTCGGCGTCACAATCGGACGTCCCGTTGCTGGAGAGAGGATATTGTTCGAGGCCAACATCAACAGGCGTGCCTCTGATTGTGCTTCGAGCGACAGAGGAACATGCACCGCCATCTGGTCGCCATCAAAGTCGGCGTTGAATGCCGGACAAACCAACGGGTGCAGTTGAATGGCTCGCCCTTCCACCAAAATTGGCTCGAAGGCTTGAATCCCCAAACGGTGGAGCGTTGGAGCCCGGTTCAGCATTACGGGATGCCCATCGATCACCTCCTCCAGCACATCCCACACTTGGGGATCGTTGCGCTGGATCATCTTTTTCGCTGCCTTGATGTTGTTGACCAATCCCTGGCGAATCAAGCGATGAATCACAAAAGGCTGGAACAGCTCGATCGCCATCTCCTTCGGTAGGCCACATTGGTGGATTTTCAGTCGGGGACCAACCACGATGACTGAACGTCCAGAGTAGTCAACCCGCTTACCCAGAAGGTTTTGGCGGAATCGACCCTGCTTCCCTTCAATGATGTCGGATAGCGACTTCAGTGGGCGATTGTTAGCGCCCACCACGGTGCGCCCGCGCCGACCATTGTCAATCAACGCGTCGACCGCTTCCTGCAACATCCGCTTTTCGTTGCGGACGATGATTTCAGGGGCAAGAATTTCTTGCAAGCGTGCCAGACGGTTGTTCCGGTTGATGACCCGACGATAGAGGTCATTCAAGTCAGAAGTGGCAAAACGCCCCCCATCCAACTGCACCATCGGGCGTAGATCTGGTGGAATGACGGGAATGTAGGACAACACCATCCAGTCTGGCTTCGAACCAGTGGCGACGAAGTTGTCAATCACCCGCAGGCGCTTGATCAGCTTTGCCCGCTTTTGCCCCTTCGCTGTGGCAATTTCCTCGCGCAACTTCTCCGCTTCTTGCTCCAGCTTGAGGTCCTGCAACAATTGCTGCAAGGCTTCTGCCCCAATTCCCACTTCAACCCCGGATAGCTGAGAATCTTCGGTGTAGAGTTGATCCTCAATTTCCATCCACTGATCTTCTGTCAGCAGTTGCTTATAGGAAAGGTTATCGGCATTACCCGGATCCAAAACCACATAGGCGTTGAAGTAAACAATTTGCTCCACATCTCGCAGGGGCATATCGAGCAAGATGGCCATGTAGCTAGGAATCCCTTTTAGGTACCAAACATGGGTGACAGGAGCGGCTAGCCGGATGTAGCCCATGCGATGGCGACGCACCCGGGACTCAGTAACTTCTACCCCACATCGCTCGCAGACAATGCCCCGGTGCCGCACTCGCTTGTATTTGCCACAGTGGCATTCCCAGTCTTTTGCGGGGCCAAAAATACGCTCACAGAAAAGCCCATCCATTTCGGGCTTGAGGGTTCGGTAGTTGATGGTTTCAGGTTTGGTCACTTCCCCAACTGTTGTCCCGTTGGGTAGGGTTCTCTCGCCCCACTGACGAATGCGATCGGGAGACGCCAAACCAATTTTTACGTAATCGAAGCGCTGTTCTACCTTGGGCATCGCTCTTTATTCCTCAGGATTAATGAAAAGCGGACGGATATTGGAAGAGATGGTGGAAGGCAAAGTTCGCGTTTCAGGCAAAGCTAGAACTGCATCAGCTCTGCCTTCCGAAGCGGAAGGGGGTTATTCTTCGACTTCTTCCATCTCTTCACGAGAAATAGATTCGTAGGTGGGTCGGGACGGGGTCCGGCGATTGCTGACATCGGCCATCAAGTCCACTTCAACATCGCGACTGGTACCATCCTCTTGGGTTTGCAACTTATGAGCCGCAATGTCGAGGCAAAGAGACTGTAGCTCCCGCATCAATACCTTGAAGGATTCCGGGGTGCCAGGACGGGGAATTGGCTTGCCTTTGACGATCGCATTCAACGCCTCATTCCGCCCTTGCATGTCGTCCGACTTGACAGTTAGCAGTTCCTGCAAGATGTAGGCGGCACCAAAGGCTTCCAGTGCCCATACTTCCATCTCTCCAAAGCGCTGTCCCCCCTGTTGTGCCTTACCTCCCAGAGGCTGCTGCGTAACCAGGGAGTAGGGACCGGTCGAGCGGGCGTGGATCTTGTCATCAACCAGGTGAACCAGCTTCAGCATGTAGGCTTTGCCCACGGTCACCGCGCGATCAAAGGGTTCACCTGTGCGTCCGTCATAAACCTGAATCTTGCCAGGGTTATCGGGATTGAAAACCCAGTCATTGCCGGTGGATTCTTTGGCTTTTTGTAATTTGGCGTGGGTGGTCAAACGCGATGCTTCTTCCCCGTACATTTCATCAAAGGGAGTCATCTTGAAGCGAACACTGAGGTTCTCAGCGGCCCATCCCAACAAACATTCAAACACCTGCCCCACGTTCATGCGGGAGGGAACCCCCAGGGGATTGAGCACAATGTCCATGGGTGTGCCATCAGGTAGGTAGGGCATATCTTCGATTGGCAGGATTCGCGAAATAATCCCTTTATTACCATGGCGCCCGGCCATCTTATCGCCAACCTGAATCTTGCGCTTCTGGGCAACATAGACCCGTACCACCATGTTGGCTCCAGGCGGCAGTTCGTCCCCTTGTTCACGGGTAAACACCCGCACATCCACAACCCGGCCTTTTTCGCCATTGGGTACCCGCAGGGAGTTGTCACGGACGTCGCGAGCTTTTTCCCCGAAAATCGCTCGCAGTAGCTTTTCTTCAGGGGGTTGGTCAGACTCCCCTTTGGGGGTCACCTTACCCACCAGGATGTCTCCGGCTTCGACCCAAGCTCCAATGCGGATAATGCCACCTTCGTCGAGCTGGCGCAGGGCATCTTCCCCGACGTTGGGAATCTCACGGGTGATTTCTTCGGGCCCTAGTTTGGTCTGCCGTGCCTCAATTTCGTACTTTTCAACGTGAATCGAAGTGTAGACATCGTCATATACCAGACGCTCGCTGATCAGGATGGCGTCCTCGTAGTTGTAGCCTTCCCAAGGCATGTAAGCGACAAGGATATTTTGCCCCAGTGCCAGCTCACCGCCCTCGGTAGCGGAGCCATCGGCCAGGATTTGCCCGGCAACAACTTGATCGCCCCGCGACACAATAGGTCGCTGGTTGAGGCAGGTATCCTGGTTCGACCGCTGATATTTTTGCAGGGTATAAGAGACCACCTGGCCATCAGGGCTCGTGACTTGGATGCGATCGGCATCCACATAGGTCACTTCCCCAGCCACTCGGGTAACGATTACCATCCCAGAGTCGCGGGCAGCCTGACCTTCTAGCCCCGTCCCCACAAGCGGACGCTCAGGACGAAGGAGGGGAACAGCCTGCCGCTGCATGTTCGAACCCATTAGGGCGCGGTTTGCGTCATCATGCTCTAGGAACGGAATCAGCGATGTCGCCACCGAAATGATTTGTACGGGAGAGATAGCCACATAATCCACTTCCTTTGGCGTGGTGGTGGTGAAGTCCTGACGATAGCGCACAGGTACTTGCTCACCCAGGATGTGGCCTTCCTCGTCTGTGGAAACATCGCCGGGGGCGACCCGCAGATCATCCTCTTCATCTGCGGTCATATAGATGGGAGAAACATCCCGCAGTACCCGTCCACTTTCGACGGGGTAGTAGGGGGTTTCGATGAAGCCATAGGCATTGACACGGGCGTGAGTTGCCAAAGAGCCGATCAATCCAGCGTTGGGACCTTCTGGTGTCTCAATTGGGCAAATGCGGCCATAGTGGGAGGGGTGAATATCACGCACTGCAAACCCTGCCCGCTCCCGCGTCAGACCACCAGGCCCCAGGGCGCTAATCCGCCGCTTGTGCGTTAGCTCCGCCAGAGGATTGGTCTGATCCATAAACTGCGAGAGCTGAGATGAGCCGAAGAATTCTTTGATGGCTGCGACCAATGGTTTGGGGTTGACCAGAGAGGCTGGCGTGAGGGAGTCAGCATCAGATACCGTCATCCGTTCCCGGATAATCCGTTCCAGACGGTTCAGCCCCACCCTGACTTGGTTTTGTAGCAATTCGCCGACAGAGCGCACCCGGCGGTTGCCTAGGTGGTCAATGTCATCCACGCTACCCAGATCAAACTCCAGGTTGATGAGGTAATCGATTGCCGACAGAATATCTTGGGCTGTCAACACCCGTGTCGCATCAGGGATGCTCAGATTCAGCTTCTTGTTCAGCTTATAGCGACCGACGCGTCCCAGATCATAGCGCTTGGGATCAAAGAAGCGAGAGTCGAGCAGTTGCTGTCCACCCGAAACCGTTGGAGGTTCACCGGGTCGTAGCTTCCGGTACAACTCCATCAGGGCTTCCTCTTCCGAGAATTGCCCTTCTTTCTCGATGGTTTTTTCGACATATTCGGGGTGGCGAAGGGCATCAAAGATTTCGCCATCGCTCAGACCCAGTGCTTTCAGCAACACCTGCGCCGACAGCTTGCGGGTTTTATCGATCCGCACCCAGACGAGGTCGTTTTTATCCGTTTCAAACTTGAGCCAGGCACCTCGGTTGGGAATGAGGCTCGCGTTGTAGGTTCGCCGCCCGTTCTTGTCAGTTTCAGCTTTGTAGTAGACGCCGGGGCTACGGACGATTTGGTTGACGATAACCCGCTCAGCACCGTTGATGATGAAGGTTCCCCGATCCGTCATCAGGGGCAGATCACCAATGAACACTTCCTGTTCTTTAATTTCCCCCGTTTCTTTGTTAATCAGACGGGTGGGCACGTACATTTGAACGGCGTAGGTTGCATCGCGCCGCTTGGCTTCATCTACTCCGTATTTCGGGCGTTTCAGCTTATAGTCTTTGCCGAGGAAATGGAGTTCTAATTTTCCGGTGTAGTCGGTGATGGGGGAGAAACTGTCTAATTCTTCAATCAGTCCCTCTTCTAGAAACCAGCGAAAACTCGACCGCTGAATTTCCA
>JBCBSL010000094.1:0-15957 GCA_039819145.1 Cyanobacteria bacterium J06638_22 | reverse complement strand
GCCCGCTGCGTTGCAGCGGGCGCAAACGGTAGTTGGGTTTTACGGCTATTGAACCGAATTTGATATGAGTCGATGATTTGCGTCCTAGCGGTGGAGCTGATGGTGCCAACTTTCTATCGAGAATCCCTTGCGAGGATGAAGCCTGACAGAGTATTATAGAAGACTGTGTTTATTGGAAATCGGGTGAAGCTCATGCCCAAGCTGAAGACGCGCCGAGCGGCAGCAAAACGGTTTCGTAAAACCGGAACCGGAAAAATTATGCGCCGCAAAGCGTTCAAGAACCACTTGTTGCAGCACAAGTCTTCCGCCCGCAAGCGGAAGCTCTCCCAGCCAGCCGGTCTGCATGACGGGGACGCTGAAAACGTTGAGCTGATGCTGCCCTATCTCTAGGTCAAGGCTTCAAGCGGCTGCATTGGCTGCTCCGTCGAACGCATCATTTAAGTTATTCAAGAAGGGAAGTAGATCATGGCACGGGTTAAGCGGGGCAACGTCGCACGCAAACGCCGCAAGAAAATTCTGAAGCTCGCGAAAGGGTTTCGAGGATCGCACTCGAAGCTGTTCCGCACAGCAAACCAGCAGGTGATGAAAGCGCTGCGGAATGCCTACCGCGATCGCCGCAAGCGCAAGCGAGATTTCCGTCGCTTGTGGATCGCTCGCATCAACGCAGCAGCGCGTCAAAATGGCATTAGCTACAGCCAGCTTATCGGCAATATGAAGAAAGCCGACATCCAAATCAACCGCAAGATGCTGGCTCAAATGGCTGTGCTCGATCCGGCGGGTTTCAGCAAAGTGGTTGAAACGGCTAATCACGCCAAGGGCTAAAGGGATGCGGCAAGCCCTCCATCGATGCAGTGCGATCGCCCTGCTTAGTTTGGGGTGTTGGTGCCTGTCGTCTATTCCGCTTCGCCAAGCAATTCATGTCCACGCCGCAGACCTAGAAACGGTTCGGCAGCGTGGACATCTTGTTGTGGCTGTGAAAGATAATTCCCGTCCGCTGGGATTTCGCGATGAGAGTGGGAATCTCGTCGGGCTGGAAATCGACATTGCCCGACGGCTGGCCGCAGAGATTTTAGGGGATGAAACGGCGGTTGTATTTGAGCCGGTGGCTAACCGCGATCGCTTGCCGATGCTGACAGCGGGCGAGGTGGATATGGTGGTGGCGCGACTGACGTTGACGGATGCGCGATCGCGACTGGTCAGTTTCAGCCAGCCCTATTACCTAGACGGCACAACCTTTGTGACCCGCAACCCTGCCATCCAATCCACCCAAAACTTGCGGGGTCGGCGCGTGGCTGTGCTAGAAGGGGCAGACACCATTGCTGTGGTGCGATCGCGCTTGTCGCGGGCGCAGCTGGTCGGTGTCACTTCTTATGCCGCTGCTCTGGAGGCGTTGGAACAAGGGAGCATCGATGCCTTTGCTGCGGATGCCAGTGTGCTGACGGGCTGGGTGCAAGCGTATCCCGCTTACCGCATGTTGCCGACATTGTGGGCGGGCGAAGGACTGGCGATCGCCCTACCCCGTGGGTTAGAGCACCAGGACTTACGGGAGGCCGTCAATGCAGCCCTACAGCGTTGGCAAGAAGATGGGTGGCTTGACGAGCGCATCCGCTACTGGGGGCTACCGGCTCCTATTAATTTTGCCGATTCGCCTTGAGTACCTGGGACTCATACCCAATCCACTGGATTAGACGAAACAATTGCATCATCTATGAAATACTTGTGGAGTAAGCATTTCATAGATGTTCGGTCGAGGATTTTCTATTCGGACTCGGTATCAGAAGGATTTTCCTGCCGGGTATTCCAACGTTGGAAACTCGTTCTCATCAAACTCCTCGTCCTCTCCCATGTTTGGAGGTTGCCAGGAAAAATCCTCTGGCAAAATTACCGCCATTAAGTTGGCTCCATCCAGATTGGCTGATTCCAGGTGTGTTCCCCGGAGAATAGCCGCCCACAAATCGGCTGATTTGAAGGACACACCTCGGATATCGGCGCCAGTCAAGTTGGCTTGGGACAAAAAGGCCGATTCAAAATTGACTGCTTCCAGATTCGCGTCTTGTAGGTTGGCTCGATTGAGGTTGGCCCCGCATAGGTTGGCTCCTTGCAGGTTTGCGCCCTGCAAGTTCACGCCATCGAGATCCGCCAAGCTCAGGTTGGCCTGCTGCAGGTTTGCGTGGGCCAAATTCACCTGACGCAAATCGGCGCTGCGCAGATCGGCGTTGCTCAAGTCGGCATCCTTCAGATTGGCCTGCACCAGCTCAGCGCCTTTGAGATCGGTCTGGTCGAGTTTCGCCCGTATAAGTTTGGCATTGGTGAAGCGCGATCGCCGCAAGAATGCATGGGATAACACGGCATCCGTCAGGTTGGCATCGCTGAGATCAGCGCAGTGCAAGTCCGCATACTCTAGCTCGGCGGCTTCCATGTGGGTGTTTTGCAGATCTGCACGGCTGAGTCTGGCACGGGTTAAGTTGGCTTGGGTGAAATCTGCTTTGGTTAAAAGCGCTTTGCGCAAATTGGCCTGGGTCAAATTCGCTTTGCTAAAAACCGCGCCCAGTAAATTGATGTCGGATAGATCGGCTCCGCTAAAATCCGGCTTGATACTTTGTCGAATCAAATGGGTTTGTCGCCATTCGTTCCAGTGATCAACTCCTTTCCGGAGAATGGAGAGCATTTCTTCGCTAGCCATAATTGTGTTCAGTAATCCAAGATAAAGGTTCAAATTTGCGGGGGGCTATCCACACACCGCTAACCCAAATGCAGGTCAGCAAGCCTAGGGGTTGGACGAAGGGAGCAACGTGCCGTTGTTGGAAGGAAGGAGGGCATCCTGGAGATTGGCATTGTCAAGAATGGCGTCAGTGAGAATCGCGTCAGTGAGAATCGCCTCGCGCAGGTCGGCATCTTCAAGGACGCAGTGGCTCAAGTTGCAACCCGTCAGATTGGCTTGACGTAGGTCGGCGGCAACGAGCCGAGCACCGCGCAAATCCGCACCGCTGAGGTTCGCTTGGGTCAGATTCGCGCGGCTGAGGTCGGCCATACTCAGGTTTGCTTGCGGCAGGTTGGCGTCTTTCAGGGTGGCTTCGATCAGGGTGGCTCCCACCAATATCCCTTCGCTGAGATCCGCCTGGGTCAGATTTGTGCCCGTGAGGATGGCTTGCGTCAGATTACAGAGGCGAGCGATTGCCCCATCCAAATCCGCATTTCGCAAAATAGCCTGACGAAGCTTGGCTTCCATCAACACGGCGCCTCGCAGGTTGGCTTGGGTCAGGTTGGCTGCGCTGAAATTCGCCTCATTCAAAAAGGCATCCTGCAGGTTGGCATGGTGGAGTTTGGCTTTTTCCACGTTGGCTCCGACTAGGATGCTGTCGCGCAGGTTAGCCCCAGACAGATCGGCCTCGCTCAGGTTGGCTCCGCTCAGATCCACGTGATGTAAATCGGCTCGTCGTAAGCACTGCCCAGCCAACGCAATGCCGTCTAACTCTGGCGGCGTGCCTTCGTGCTGGCGCCACTCGTTCCAGCTTTTGACCCCATCGTGCAGCAAGACCGCAGAGGCAGGATGGGGACTACGGGTGATTTGGGTTGTCATAAGCTCAAGCTGCACAGGTCAACGAAGTCGAGCCACATTTTTTTTATTTCGGGGGAATAGTTCGCAAAATAAATCTCGTGGAACCAATGGTAGAGTCGCTCGTCATGCGCCTTCAGATGGCGGTTAATTCTTGCCATGACGTGAGCCACGAGGAATTGATTCTTCTGTGTGTCCAGACGGTTGGACCAATAGCTCACCTTCTCAGAATTTTTTGTTTGGATGATGCGAATCAACTTCAGGCTAAAGGCGTCTATCGTAGGGGTCGACATAGTTGGGTTAAGACGAGTACGTGGGTGTGTTATTCCACTCTTCGGGCGATCGCCTTATACTCCCGGATGGACTATCGGTGCAGCTCAGGCTTTTCAAAAGAACTTCATAGTGGAGCTTAGAGAGTTCAGCCGAGGTTCATGAAAAGAAGGAAAGCTGCGGAAGGGTAGAGGGTAAACGCAGTCATGTAGAGCTACGCGCTTAGGTCGAACCGAATCATGCTTAAAAGCCTCGTAGCACAGGGCTCTTAAGCATGATTCGGTTCTAATCTATAGCGCTATGCGCGTTAATTAAGTACGGTTGTGTGTGGGCGCGTCGCGCCCACACACAACCATTTCTGTGCTTGACGCGGTTGCACACCGCTATAAATCTGAGCTGTTTGATGGACAAACGATCGCCCTAGTGGTTTCAACCACCACTCAAAGTTTGAGCAGGCAGCCGTATGAGTGACACAACGTTAGCTTCTAAGGTCGGATGTCGCCTCCGTCTCATTTGAGGCGGGCTGATCAGGGACAGGAGGCACGGGGTTGAGTAACGGATAGTTCGCAATATCTTCCAGGTTGACCGAACTCAGCAACCCTATCCAGGCATTCCGCAGTGTGCTGTCGCTTGGGTTTTCCTGCCATAGGGTCGCTAGGGCTTCTAGTGCGTCATACCAATGCCCTGCCGTTGCATAAAGCTCGGGATGCAACGCCGGATCAGCCTGATCCAGCACAGCTGTGAGTCCATCGCCTGGTTCGACGCGCTCGACCCATCCTTCGGCAAAGACATTGCTCGATCGATCCTCAAGACTGCACAATATCTCCACGGTCCACCGGTAGGTGGTGTCCGTTTCCAGGGCAAAATCATTATCTAGGTTCACAGGCATTGAGCCTGCACCTGCTGCCTGGGGTAGTGGGATGAGCTGGCTATGGACAATCGTCTCGAAACTGTCTGCGTCCTGCTCAAAGAGAAGGAGTTCGCCAAATACAGGCTCTTTATCCATGTCAGGGAGGAAAATATAGAACGTCGGTTGGTCATCGACGGTTGTTTCAACCCGCAGCCGACCAAAATTGGTCGATAGATCAATCGGTACCAGGGCAACGGGAGACATCGCTTCCGTCGGATCATCAAAGCAAGCATTGCCCCGCGAGAAACCACCTGCACGTCCCCGTGATGGGCGCACGTTATCAACATTGAAATTGAGTTGCTGTGCGATTTGCATCTCAATGATGTTTAGTTCGCTTGGGATAGGGGCGATCGCGCTGTCGAGTTGTCCGGCAGTTAGCGCGATCGGGTTAAGGCGATCGCCGCTGTATCCCATGGCTGGAGTCAGCATCCAGGGAGCTATACCCGCCATCAACCCCAAGGAAATGCTGAGGGAATGGCGTACGGATTTGCAGAACCGAATAGGAAGGTAACGCATAAGGATGGATGAAAGCTCTGTATAACGGTTGCGTTCGTTTGGGAGAAATTAATGAATCGTTATTCCCCGCAATGGTAGCCCAACAAATGTGATGCTCAGTTTATAGATGCCCCGCGTGTGAATGCCCAGTTTATAGATGCCCAGCTTGTGGATGTTTAGCTCGTGGATGCCTGATGAGTGGAGGCGATCGCTGTGGGGATAAACGATGGCAACGGTCTGACGGGACGGGTTGTATCACGCTGACGGGCGATCGCCCTGACCTGCAACGCCTCAATATAGCTTGTAGATATACCCTTCGGGATGCACTGCCAGGAGAGCGTTTGCTGCTATCCTGCGCCGTTTGATTCGTCCTAGCCGCCTGGTTCTAACATTTTGTATAAACACCCACATTCTGACATTGCCTGATAAGAAGCAGCAACTATCTATGGGCTAGAGTAATTCTAAGTCGGTGGGTATCTATCCCTTCTGTTTGGGCTGCTGCTAAGTATGGTTGCGCCTGATGCTCAGAACTGTAAACCCTCTTCAGTGAAGCCTTGATGCGTTACGCTGGCGCTGATATCGCCGACGCAAAATAAAGATTGCTCAGATCTGGGCTGCGGTAAACTCTCGCTTCAGTGAACTATGCCATCACCTTTGACACAATTTTGGCAGCGCCTGACCCAAGGAAATTCCTCGGAACAGTCTTCAACGACCACACCGCCTGCCCGATGGAGAGCGATCGCCGCTGTGGTGGTATCCACGGGGGTGATCCTCACGACAGGGGTAGGAGCTGTGCGGTGGCTGGGGTGGCTGCAATCGGCCGAGCTAGACGCCTACGACCACTTCATGCGCCGCCGACCCCAAGCACCTACTGATGAGCGCTTCCTGGTGATTGGCATCGATGAATTGGATATCCAAACCCGGCAGGAGTTTCCCCTTCGAGACGATACCCTGACGGACTTACTGACAAGCCTGCTCGAGCATGAACCCCTCGCCATTGGTGTAGACATTGCCCGGGATGTGCCCCAGGGGAGCGGTCGCGAGCAATTGGAAAATGTGATTGCTGAGAGCGATCGCATCATTGCGGCTTGTCTGATGAGTGGGCAAGACAACCCTGGCATTTCCCCCGCCCCTGGCACACCGCCAGAGCGGGTGGCCTTCGCCGACCTTCCCAAAGACCCCGATGGCACCATCCGTCGCCATATCCTAGTTTCTTCGCCAGGTGAAGCATTGGTGCCACTGCCGAGCCTGCATCAGTGCAACCAGGCCGATCCCAATAACCAACTGGTTTCTTTGGGGTTTTCCATGGCGCTCGTTTATTTACAAGAGCAAGGCATTGCTCCGAGTCAGGCAGAATCCGGTGACATTCTGTTAGGCGACACACGCTTGCCCCGGTTGAGCTCGTCTGTCGTGGGCTATCGAAGAACCGGAGCCACGGACTATCAGCTGCTGTTGAACTATCGCGCGGCGGAAGATGCGGTGCGAGTGGTGAGCCTCACCGATGCATTGAATCAGAGCATTGATCCAGCCTGGATTGAAGGCAAAGTGGTGCTTATCGGCTATACTTCGCCGATCGCCAATGATGTGTTTGCTACCCCGTTTAGCGGAGCCGGACGGGATGCCACGTTTATGTCAGGGGTTGTGCTTCATGCCCAGGGCGCCAGTCAACTGATCAGTGCAGCGATGGGCGATCGCCCCCTGCTACGCTATTCACCTAAGGGGCTGGAGATGCTCTTTATTTTTGCCGCCGCCCTCGTCGGTGGAAGTTTGACCTACGTCAACCGCAAAGTATGGGTCTTCATCCTGCTCCAAACCGGAGCCTTTATGGGCCTGTATGGATTGTGCTACATCGCGTTTACCCAGAGTGTATGGCTACCTCTGGTGCCGGGAGCGATCGCCCTAGTGGGCACAGGCTTGGGCGTCGCGCTTCTAGACCGAGCCGATAAGGGCGGCTACACTCAGGCCATCTACGAACAGGTGAAGGAACAAGTGCAAGGAATCATCAAACCCCAGATCGAGATTGACGAAGAGAAGCGCCAGCGCCAGGTTGAAGAGATCACCGAGTCGGGCTATTTCCAAGACTTGATGGCACGGGCAAAGACCATCCGCGAAGAACGGCAACGGACTTTAGGCAATCCACCAGACGGTACGGTCTCTGCCGCGGACAAGTCCGCCTCAGATAAGGGGTAATATCAAATCTGGTTGAAAAACCCAACTATCGTTTATGGCCGCTGCACCGCAGCGGCCATAAACGATAGTTGGGCTCTACGGCTATTTAGCCGGATTCGATATTATTTCCTACCCTGTGATGGTTCAAATCTAGAATTCAACCCGATACACTGAGCCTGTAGTGCAACCGGAGAGAATGAACGTGTTGGACGAACAAGCTAAGAAAACGATTTTACGAAAAATTCCCCATGGCCTCTACATTTGCGGCGTCACCGATGGGAATGAAGAAGTCAATGGGTTTACCGCCAGTTGGGTCATGCAAGCCTCCTTTACGCCACCCTTGGTTGTCAACTGCGTAAACACCTCCTCGGTCTCCCATAGCATGATCAAGGCTTCCAATGTCTTTGCGCTCAGTGTGCTGGAAGCTGGCCAAAAAGACCTAGCTCAAAAATTCTTTAAACCAATGCGACGTGTCGGCAATAAGTTTGAAGATGTTTCTTTTTATTTGGGGGAAACAGGTTGTCCCATCATTTCCGACACCCTGGGTTTTGTGGAATGCCGAGTGGTCGGTGCCGTGGAAAAGGGAGACCACACCGTCTTTGTTGGTGAGGTGATTGCTGCTGGGGTTCACCGTGATGGTGCTCCACTCTTGCTAGAGACGACCGGCTGGAATTACGGCGGATAATCCCTGATGTTGTGAGCGTCATGGCTCACAACATCAGCAAAATGCGTCTGTCTTCCTCTCAACGGCTCTCAACCAACCACGAATAGCCGACTAGAATAGAGCCGTTGATGACAACCAAAACTTGCAACGATAAAGTTGCAACGTAGAAGAGAGTTATGGCTGACTTTGATGCCATTCATCCGCAGTCGTAGATTGTTGATCTCGATCTTTTCAAAACCATGGGAAACGATGGCTTCTTAACAGGGCTAAAGCTCTGTTTAATCTTCTTTCTGACCTTTTACCTGCTCCAGTATCCGGTATTTTTCTCTCTGATCTTAGGGCTAGCAGCAGGGTTGGCTGGTAATGTCATTGCCTCGGCACTTTATGCCCTGAAACTCCCTAAAAAGTTGCTTCCACCTTCACAACCCGATAGCGCACCAACCGAGCGCAGACGGTTTGGTTTGCGCGTGCAGGCCAAGCAGTGGGCCTGGATTCCCTGGTTTGGACGCAACAACAACCGCGCATCTAAGTCGCGCCGCTAGAACTCGCAGAACTCGCACGTCTTGTGGAGGTATAAAATCTGAGAATGAGGTTTTTTAGAAGCGGTTTCCTTCCCCAAGCATCAATGCGTATTGTGTTGCTCATGTGCTCCGTGTTGCGACCACATTATCGAAGAATCCATTCAGGTTGATGCGAGGTTTGCGTAAATCCCCCCTATAGCAGACGGTGCGATTCTGGGAACAATTACGGATGTGGTTCGACTGAAACTCCCGTAGAAGTTGGACGAAGGGTGTTACCCCCTAAGCGTTGATCCTTGACATCAGCGTGTTTGGTGTTTCTGGTGCGCGTCTACCATGCTTCCGACTATTATTCCTGAGTCGTCAGTTCGATATTTTTGCTTTTATTTTGAGGGGGAGCTCTGTGATGGCGCCTGCTATCAGAATCGCCTCTATCGGCTGGTCAAAACGCTGGAGGTCGGCGATCGCACAGGTGTGCGTGAAGTCTGTGCGCAACTGTACCAACGTCGTCAGCCCTGCATCGTTACAACCTCCAGGCGGCATTACAAAGTTTGGGCTGATATTTGCCCATCGACGTTGGCGCGATCGCTCGTGACAGCACCCTTCGACTATTCTGATGCGGAGTAGCACCGCCTTACGCACTGAGCTTAGGCTCGCCCAATCGTTGAAAGCTTTGTGTTGCGGGGCTTTCAATAATTGATCGTTTTCGCGCATAGGGCTACGGTTGATGAGTCTTAGAGCAGCAAATCCGATTCCCGTGCTGCTCGGCTTTGGGTTGGATCGCCCCACTGGTGGAGCCAGCGCATCACCTCATCGGGAATGAAGGTGCGCATTCGAGCGGCAGAATCGATACAGGTGTGGCGCGTCAGGGCGCGAGCGGCAGTGGCTTCCTGCACATCATCCGTGCTATCCCCCACACTTTCGACAACGCAGGCTTCGTAGGACACTTCAAAATCACTGTCTTTGGTCTCGCGCGGGGTGAGGTAAATGCGCACGCGATCGCCACAGAATAAAGGCCGCGTAAAATCGATGCTGCTATGGGTAACCGGAATCGCAACTTTGGGATAGCAAAAGAACCGATTTAGGCTAATCCCTGCGTCTGCCAGCGAGGCTTCGTAGGCTTCGTGGCACATGGAAAGGATATTGGCAAAGTACACCACCCCAGCGGCATCGGTGTCCTGAAAGTGGACGGTGCGTTCATAGATAAAAGGCATACGGGCGATCGCTCAACATCAACACAGCAAACACTTCTATTCTGACCAGAAGATCTCCTCTTGTGCCATTGAGTTTGGTTAACCTGGGCATGGTTTCGGAAATGTGGCTGTTGAACCTGCCGTTCGCTTCACTTTAGAATCATTCCTATTCCTATGCCACATTGTCTTCAGTCCATTTCCCAGTACGCTAAAGGGATAGATCTGGAGCTTTACGAGCTGCATCAACGCTACAAAAACGGCTAATTCTCACCTGATTGTACGAAGCTGAAACAGCTTGGGTGGGTTATGTAGCTTCTATCAAAAGAAAACGCCAATCAAAAACGTCGGGTGATGAAGTTGGAGGTGCGATTGCATCTCCCCAACCCATCCACACAAGTCGCCCACACATTGCGCGGGACGCTTCTCGTTTCCCCTGAATTGTGCCCTGTTCTTGGAACCATCTAGTTTGAGTTAGCCACCTTGTCTCCATCTACCTCGCCTCTTCCTCATCCCTTTGTTCGTTTGCTGAGCTACGGTCGCTCCTATCGCCGTCAGTTTTGGCAAGCAACCACCTGCTCGATCCTGAATAAGTTGTTTGACTTGGCTCCTCCGCTGCTAATTGGGGTGGCGGTCGATGTGGTGGTGCAGCAGCAAGATTCCTGGCTCACAAACTTTGGCCTGGTGTCGGTGCGGAGTCAGTTGTTGGTCATTGTCCTCGCCAGCCTCGTGATTTGGAGCTTCGAGTCGCTGTTTGAGTATGCCTATGCGCGGCTGTGGCGTAACCTGGCGCAACAGATTCAGCATGATCTGCGGCTCGATGCCTATGCCCACATTCAAGAACTTGAGCTGGAGTATTTCGAGAGCAACAGCACCGGACGAATGATGTCCATTTTGAATGACGACATCAACCAACTGGAGCGCTTTCTAGACTTTGGAGCCAATGAGGTCTTGCAGGTGGTGGCGACAGTGGTGATTATCGGTGCCATCTTCTTTTATCTGACGCCGGGGGTGGCCGCGCTGGCGATGTTGCCTATGCCGTTTATCCTCTGGGGAGCGGTGACGTTCCAGAAATGGTTGGCTCCCCGCTATGCAGATGTGCGGGAAAAAGCCAGTTTGCTCAACAGTCGCCTGTCCAACAACCTCAGCGGTATCACGACCATCAAGAGCTTCACGACAGAAGCCTATGAAATTGAGCGGATTCGGCGAGAGAGCGATGCCTATAGCCGCAGCAACCAGCGGGCGATCGCCCTCAGTGCTGCCTTCACCCCGCTGATTCGTATCTTGATTTTGCTGGGGTTCTCCGCAACGCTGTTCTTCGGTGGGCTGGCGGCTGTGAATGGGACGATCTCAGTGGGCAACTATAGCGTACTGGTGTATCTGGTGCAGCGGTTGCTGTGGCCCCTAACGCGGCTGGGCGAGACCCTGGATCAATACCAACGCGCCATGGCATCAACCCGCCGGGTAATGAACTTGCTCAACACCCCGAACGCCATCCACTCCGGGCGCACCCCCTTGCTCACAAACACTGTGCAGGGCGACATCTGGTTTCGGGATGTGACCTTTGCCTATCGCGATCGCGCTCCCGTCGTCGAACACCTAAATCTGCATATCCCCGAAGGCAAAACCACGGCGATTGTCGGCTCCACCGGCTCCGGCAAGAGTACCCTGGTGAAGCTCCTGCTGCGGTTGTATGAACCCCAGGTTGGCGAAATTTCACTGGATGGCACCGATATTCGCGAGGTTCAACTGTGCGATTTGCGGCGGGCGATCGGTTTGGTGAGCCAGGATGTGTTTCTCTTCCACGGCACCGTCTGGGAGAACATCACCTATGGCACCCCAGATGCCTCGTTCCGTGAGGTGGTCGAAGCGGCGAAAATTGCCGAAGCCCATGAATTTATCGAGCAGCTTCCTCAGGGCTACGACACCATCGTGGGCGAACGAGGGCAAAAGCTCTCCGGTGGGCAACGCCAACGGCTGGCGATCGCCCGCGCCATCCTCAAAAATCCCCCCATCCTCATCCTCGACGAAGCCACCTCCGCCGTAGACAACGAAACCGAAGCCGCCATTCAGCATTCCCTAGAACGCATCACCCAAAACCGAACAACCGTGGCGATCGCCCACCGCCTCTCCACCATCCGCAACGCCCACTGCATCTATGTCATGGAGGAAGGCAAACTTGTCGAACGCGGTACCCACGAGCAGCTGGTAGAACAAAACGGCATCTATGCCTCTCTATGGCGCGTTCAAATGGGAATGCGATCGGGGGAGCCAGCGTGATGAATGAAGGGTCGAACAAATGAGGAAGAGTAAATAATGGAAGCAGAATATGATTTCAGTCAAGGTAAACGAGGAGCGATCGCCCCAACACCATCAGGCAAAACCCGCATCACGATTCGGCTAGATGATGAGGTTTTGGCTTGGTTTCGTGAGCAAGTTCATGTTGCTGGTGGAGGAAACTACCAGACTTTGATCAAGGAAGCCTTACGCCAGCATATTCAAGCAAGTCGTGAACCGCTTGAGGAAACCCTACGAAAAGTTGTTCGTGAAGAGCTTGAACGTAAGCGATGATGACGCAGGCTCAAGGAGATCAATACCAATGACTATCACCACAGCAAAATGGTCACTGGATGACTACCACCAGATGATTGCTGCAAATATTTTGGTGGGACGCCAGGTTGAATTGCTCAATGGAGAAATTATCGAGATGGCACCCGAAGGGCCAGAACATGCCCAGATCAGTACGGATGCTGCCGATTATTTACGAGCATTGCTGGGGACAGAGGCGCTCGTGCGCGAAGCAAAACCCATTACGCTGCCGAATAGTCATTCGGAACCAGAGCCCGATATTGCGATCGCTCAACCCCTGCGCGCCCTTTATCGCACCCGCCATCCCCATCCTGAAAACATCTTCTGGTTGATTGAATATGCCAACACCAGTTGGCTCAAAGATTCTGAGGTGAAACGCCAAGCCTACGCCAGTGCCAATATTCAGGAGTATTGGATCGTTACCCTAAAGCTCCGGCAGGTTGTGGTGCTGCGGCAACCAGAACAGGGCGACTATCAACAAGCCCTCACCCTGAACCAGGGAATCCTCAGCCCTCAATCATTCCCTGAAGTAGAAATTTCCATCCAGCGACTCATTAGAAGGATAAGTCAGCCCCTTGGCTCTTGCCAAAAGCCTTCATTTCTGACCGGTAAAAGTTTGCAACTAGATATCGCAAAACTTCAGAATTGAGCATTGCAATGGTCTGTGAGCGATCGCTAGATACAGATAGCTATTGCTTGATTTGAAGAGTCGAGAATCGGAGTTTTTGGAGCGATCGCTCAGCTTTTTGCTTAGTTACGGAAATCAGCTTGAGGTGAGCATACGCCACGTGAGACAACTGTAAGTCGAGATTGAGCTAGGCTAATAGAGTGGTCGATTAAGTGAAGGTTCTTATGAGTATTGTTATCTCGGATGAAATTCTGCAAGCGTCTCAGCTGACCCCTAATGAGTTCCGTCAAGAAATTGCCATCCATTTATTCCAGACAGGGCATTTAACCCTTGGTTATGCCAGTCAGTTGGCAGATATGCCACTCGGCGAATTCCGTCAACTTCTGAAACAGCGGAACATCGCACTATATTCTTATGATGTTCAGGATTTTGAGTTGGATTTGAAGAACTTGAGAGAGTTGGGGCAATTGTGATTGTCGTGAGCGATACATCAACAATCACTAATTTGGCAGCAATCAATCACCTAGCGCTTCTGCCTAGTCTTTATGGTCAGATCATCATTCCAGAAGCTGTTTATTGTGAACTTGTAGATATTAATTCACCTGTTCCGGGAACGCTTGAAGTCCAATCAGTTGATTGGTTAGAAGTTAGACCAGTGGCAAACCGCCAGGTTGTCGAACGTCTTCAGAATGAGGTGAGATTAGATGCTGGAGAGTCTGAAGCGATCGCTCTGACTCTGGAAATTGGAGCCGAATTGCTTCTCATTGATGAACGTCGAGGAAGAGCAGAAGCTGACCGTTTGGGACTCAGAATTACCGGACTGCTGGGTCTCTTGGTTGAAGCAAAGCGGAAAAACTTAATTAATGCGGTAAAACCTCTGATGGATGCTTTGATTGAAACTTCGGAGTTTCGAGTATCTGCAACCTTATATCGATTGATCCTAGACATGGTGGAAGAAACTTGAGTAACAGATAACATAAGCCCGAGGCAATGAATCCGATACCCTCGTTTGCCAGTAGTTTGGAGGTTATGTTTGAAGATTTTTGTGCTTAATTCTTTGAGTAAAGATGAAAGCGCCGCCCGCTCATTTAAGCAATCAGCTAAGTTTAGTTTTGTTGGAAAACTACTATCTTCTCGGCGAAAGATAGTAGTTTCATAACAGAGTTGCTGTGTCAGGCTGCTTCCTGGTCATCTCGGAATTGAGAGGCAACCCATCATGCAAAATCCAGGTTTGATTCTCGCCATTGGTTTAGCGTTGGTTCATGCGTTTGTCTCGAAGCTGGATGTTTCTAAATTTATCCCTGAGCATCGATGGATGTCCTTTGCGGGCGGTGTCTCCCTTGGATATGTGTTTCTAGAGATCTTTCCAGAACTCAGCCATGCTCAAGAAGAGTTGGAGCATTCGGCGATTCCCTTTGTGGCTTACTTGGAGAACCATGTTTACTTGCTAGCGCTTTTGGGGCTGCTCGTGTTTTATGGGCTAGATTTTCTGGCGCTTACCTCGCGTCGATGGAATCGCGCAACCCACAATGATGACAGCACAGGAACCGCTATTTTTTGGATCCACATCGCCGCCTTTGCGGGCTTGAATGGCGTTTTTGGATACTTGCTTCAAGATTTGGCCGATCACACCGTGCTGCGGTGCATTTTGTTTTTCGTGGCGGTGGCCTTGCACTTTTTCATCATGGATCACAACTTGCGAGAGCATCACAAAGCGCCCTATGACCAGTACGGGCGGTGGCTCTTGACGGCAGCGATTATGGTGGGGGCGATCGCCGGTCAAGCCATTCACCTCAATGAAGCGGCGGTGTCCATCATCTGGGCATTTCTTGCTGGAAGCGTCATCCTCAATATCTTGAAGCGGGAATTACCAGACGCGCAAAAAAGCTGTTTCAAGTCTTTCCTTGGTGGAGCCGCTCTCTACACCACGTTGATTTTGTTGCTTTAGGCAGAATGCGAAGGCAGACACTATGCAAGCGAAACAAAATTCCACGCCAATGTCAGACCAACTGGCTCAAATCACCGAGCGCCAATGTCAAACAGCGCCGGCGACCTATAGCGATTTGAAGGCGCTGTTTCTGAATTGCACGCTCAACCGCACACCCGTTTTGTCGCATACCCGAGGCGTGATTGATATCGCCAAAGCGATTTTTGAAGCCAATGGTGTAGAAACGAAAGTGATTCGCCCGGTGGATTACGACATCGCCGCTGGGTTGGGTGTAGATATGGCCCAAACGCTGGAATGGGACAAGGATGATTGGCCCCAGATCCAAAAAGAAATTGATGCCACCGATATTTTGGTGCTGTGCACATCGGTGTGGCTGGGCGAGAAGAGTTCGGTCTGCAACCGCGTGTTGGAGCGCATGTATGGCTACACCCATCTCCTCAACGCGAAGGGGCAGTACCGCGACTACGGCAAAGTGGGGGCCACGCTCATCACGGGCAACGAAGATGGGGTGAAGCACTGTGCAATGAACATCTTGTTCTCCTTGTCCCACATTGGTTACACCATTCCTCCCCAAGCGGATGCTGGGTGGTTGGGCGAAGTTGGCCCTGGGCCTTCCTATCTAGACCCCGGTTCCGGTGGCCCAGAGAATGATTTCACGAATCGCAACACCACCTTTTTGGTTTGGAACTGCATGCATTTAGCTCGCATGTTGAAAGACAACGGCGGTATCCCAGGTCACGGTAATCAACCGGATGCCTGGGATGCGGGCTGCAAAACCGACTTCAAAAATCCAGAACACAAACGATAGCGATCGCCCGCCACCTCTCCACCATCCAAAATGCTCTGTGAACCAGCACTCCTCATTCCCGTCGTGACTTGCGCCGCCTTTGAGCGTCTTGAGCTTTCAACACTGGGTAGCGTTGTCTCTTGATTGGGATGGCGCTAAGTAGATGATCCTAATTAAACGTAGCTCTGGAGTCCGGAAACCTCGGCATGCCGTTCTCAGGACATCGTTTAATT
>JBCBSL010000093.1:0-16000 GCA_039819145.1 Cyanobacteria bacterium J06638_22 | reverse complement strand
TCCAAGCGCTCGTCACCAAGAACAGTGGCGGAACCGCCACCTGCGCAAAGTTGATGGCCGCCCGACAGCATAATATTCCAGTCGTGATGGTCGAACGACCTGCCTTACCCGGGGGCGATCGCGTCTCGACAGTAGCGGCTGCTTTGAAGTGGCTTGAGCAGCAAGCGTGCAAGCGCGAGAGCTAACAGAGCGTGAACCACAAAGACACAAAGGCACAAAGCAGATACCAGCAATAATCTCGCTCCACGCCTCCAAACTATCGGTTCTTATCCGCGTTCATCTGCGTTCATCTGCGTTCCGAAGTTATCCCTGAGCTTGCATGCTCACCACCCCCACGTTCCAGGTTCGCCCTTAAACGGGCCAACGACATCCTTTGTAATCCAGCCGCCGTAGAATTTGCCGGGTTGAGGTATCGCTTTTTCCCCATCGACCCGGCATTCGTCCATGAGGTCGGGGTAGAAGGCGTAGTAGTTTTCCATACTGGCAAAGGTTGGGGTGGGATTAGGGTAATGCCAAACCGCATCAGGTGCTTGGCGATCGCCCACGGCCAACGTGTAGTAGCGGGCTCGCCCTTTCCATTCACAGACGCTGGCGCGTTGGGTTGGCGTCAAGTATTCCTGCTTCACATCCTCGGGTGGAATGTAGTAAGTCGGCGGGTGGCTCGTTTCCAGGACACGCTTTGCTCGATGGGTATCGGCCACAATTTCACCATTGAAGATGATTTGGATATGTTTGTTGGTATCGTCTAGCTTGGCCGGGCGGGGATAATCCCAAACGGACTCTTGACCAGGGCCGGGAGGGATAGGTTGGGGTCTCATGTCATGTCTCCTGAAAGGGTCTTGAGAGTTAGTGTAATGGTCTCGACTCTCCTTGGTCAGGGTTTGCGGGTATCAATTACTGGGATGATTCTGGGCAAGTTGTTTTACAGGGATGGTTTGTGGGCGAATCGCCCATAAACCATCCCTGTAGAATGTAAGCACGACGCAATCGCCGAATATCCGATGAGCGATCCAACCAACCAAGAGCTGAAAGAGCTGATACTCAATCTAGAAAAGCAGATTGAGAAGCAAATTCTGAGTCTGGATAAGAAAATCGACACCAATTTTCTCGAACTCAAAGCTGAAATTCAGTGGGTTGAAGATAGCTTGGGCAGCGAGATCAAACTTGCTGAGGAAAAACTGGGTGGGGAAATCAAGCGGATTGATACCCGGTTAGATGGAATCGATAAACGACTCGGCAATGAAGAGTTTGTCAGTCGGAGTGCCTTTGTTGCCATTGTGGTGGCTATGCTGGGCGGTTTAACCAAGTATCTGTTTTTTACCCCCAACTTGTAAGTAGCTCGGCATGATAAAAAACCCAGATTCTAAAAACCTGCACCGCCCGCGACGCGGGCGGTGCAGGTTTTTAGAATCTGGTTTAATAGCGGCTAACAACTTAATTTGCTCATATCGTTCTCGAATCTGGGCCGTGCCCATTGAATTTCCTTTCCCGGGACAGGGATCCTCACGCTACGCTTAGAGGAATCACGAATAGCTAGACGGGACTCCGGGATGCTAGTACGGAGTCTCTGGCTATTTCGGATGAAACAGGTTTGACCATGCCCACGCGAAGGCTGACGGAGCGATTCGCCGTCAGTAGGGTTGTCTAGTCTGTACGGCTAATCGTTGCAAGAATAAGGTAGTGAGTTGATGTCGCAGTCTCAGTTTTCTCTCCTCCAGATGTCGAACCAGATGTTGGATGATAGCCATATGCGTCGATTCGAGCTACCGGGAGCTAAGCCCCACTACAACCCCGATCGCCCCGGTCAAGTCGAACATATCGCGCTGGACTTGGCGCTAGACATTCCCAACAACGCCTATAGCGGCACCTGCAAAATTCGCCTGAATCCCATCCGCGATGGCATCGACAAGCTCACGTTAGATGCCGTAGACCTCACGATTCAGCAAATCACCATTGGTCGAGCAAAGCAGTCCTTTGACTACGACGGGGAAGTGCTGACCATCCATCTGAAGCAGCCGACGAAGGCAGGGAAACGGGTGGAGGTGGCGATCGCCTACCAAAACGAGCATCCCCAACGCGGCATCTACTTCATCCATCCCACCGACCATTCACCCAAGAAGCCGGTGCAAGTGTGGACCCAGGGAGAGGATGAAGACTCCCGCTTCTGGTTCCCCTGCTTCGACTATCCGGGGCAACTCGCCACCTCCGAGATTCGGGTGCGGGTGCCCAAGCGCTACATGGCCATTTCCAATGGTGAGCTAGCCGAGACTCTGGAGGATGGGGACGACAAGATCTATCACTGGCAGCAAAAACAGGTGCATCCCACCTACTTGATGACCCTGGCTGTGGGTAACTTTGCGGAACTGCGCGATACCTGGAACGACATCCCCGTGACCTACTACGTGGAAAAGGGGCAGGAGGCGGATGCCAAGCGCAGCATGGGCAAAACGCCGCAGATGATTGAATTTTTTAGTCAAACCTTTGGCTACCCGTACCCTTATCCCAAGTACGCCCAGGTGTGCGTAGATGATTTCATCTTCGGCGGTATGGAGAACACCTCGACCACGTTGCTCACCGATCGCTGTTTGCTGGACGAGCGGGCGGCGATCGACAACCAGCGCACCGAGAGTCTGGTGGCTCACGAACTAGCGCACCAGTGGTTTGGCGATCTTATTGTGGTGAAGCACTGGTCCCATGCCTGGATCAAAGAAGGGATGGCGACCTACTCCGAGGTGCTGTGGACGAATCATGCGTATGGTGCAGCGGATGCGGCCTACTATCGCCTCAACGAAGCCCGCAGCTATATCGATGAGGACAGTTCGCGCTATCGTCGCCCCATCGTGACCCATGTGTATCGGGAGGCGATCGAACTGTACGATGGGCATCTTTATGAGAAAGGAGCCTGTGTCTATCACATGATGCGGGCGGAATTGGGGGATGAGCTGTTTTTCAAAGCGATTCACACCTTTGTTAATGACAATGCTCACCAAACCGTCGAGACGGTGGATCTGCTCCGAGCGGTCGAAAAGGCAACGGGGCGCAATCTCCACTTCCTGTTTGACCAATATGTGTTCCGGGGCGGGCATCCCGACTACAAGGTGGCATATTCTTGGGACAACGACAGTAAGCTGGCAAAAGTGACGGTGACGCAAACCCAAGCAAAGGATGGGGAAACGGGGCTGAACAGTGGATTGTATGACCTGAAGATTCCCATTGGGTTTGGTTCTGTGGCGTCACCGAAAAAGGGCAAAGCGGCAGAACCAGCGCTCCAAACCTTTACAGTGCGGGTGCATGAGAAGGAGCAAACTTTCTACTTCCCGTTGCCACAAAAGCCCCAGTTCGTCAGCTTCGATCAGGACAACCACATTCTGAAAACGGTGACGCTGGAGTATCCCGTTGCCGAGCTGAAGGCTCAGCTGTCCCATGACCCAGATCCGGTTTCGCGGATTTATGGGGCGATCGCCCTCGCCAAAAAAGGTAGCTTGGAAGCGGTGAAAGCCCTTGCGACGGCACTTACGGACGATCCCTTCTGGGGGGTGCGGGTGGAAGTGGCCGAACAACTGGGGAGCATCAAACTGGATCAGGCGGTTGATGCCTTACTGAAGGGGCTGAAGGATGACGATGCCCGCGTTCGGCGCGCCGTTGTTGGAGCCTTAGGAAAACTGAAGACCGCTGCTAGCTACAAAGCGCTGAAAAACCTCGCGGAAAAAGGCGACCCCAGCTATTACACCGAAGCGGCGGCTATGAAAGCCCTGGCCAGTGTGGCCACAACGCCTATTGATGGCAAATCTAAAGACGACAAGGTGCTGAAGCTGCTGAAGTCGGTGCTGGAGGAACGGGCTGGGTGGAATGAGACGGTAAGGAGTGGCGCGATCGCCGGACTCAGTCAGTTCAAGACCTCTGAAGCGGCACTGGATTTGATCCTCAAATACACGGCTCCCGAGGTACCCCAAGCGCTACGGTTGAATGCCATCCGTGCTCTGGGTGCGATCGCCAGTGGACAAAATCCCCACAATCTCGATCGGGTGCTCGATCGCCTGCGGGATCTGTCGGACGAAACCTTCTTTCTGACCCAAGTCGCTGTTGTGCAGGCGCTAGGGCGAATGGAAACGATACGAGCCGTTGGCATTTTGCAGAACTTGAGCGATCGCACTCCCGATGGTCGCGTTCGGCGGATTGCCGAAGAAGCGGTTCAGCGGGTCTACAAAAGAGCAGGCGAAAACCAGGCGGTGAAAAAGCTCCAGGAAGAGCTCGAGCAACTGAAGAAAGACAACCAGAATCTCCGCAGTCGGCTGGAAAACCTGGAAGCCAAAGCCAAAGCGTAGCGTTAGGCTGAAACTCCAGCATTGTTCATGCCTTTGTGTCTTTGTGCCTTCGTGGTGATTACGAAGCCCGCTTATAGAAAGGGCGCTTGACCACCGTGGCGGGGTATTCCTTCCCACGAATGCCGATGCTCACGACTTGTCCAACTTTGCTTAGAGGGGTTGGCACATAGGCAAGAGCCACAGGATAGCCGAGGGTGGGCGATAGGGTGCCGCTGGTCACGGTGCCCACCTCTTCGCCTTCGTGCAGGACGGGATAGCCATGGCGGGCAATGTTGCGCCCTTCCATCTGTAGCCCCACGAGACGACGGACAACGCCCTCTTGCTTTTGGGTTTCCAAGACCGATCGCCCCACAAAGTCGGGGGTGCGATCCAAATGCACCAACCAGCTCAGTCCTGCTTCCAGGGGCGTAGTGGAATCATCGATATCCTGCCCGTAGAGCGCCATCGCGGCTTCCAATCGCAGGGTATCCCGTGCGCCCAGCCCACAGGGCACAACGCCTTGATCCAGGAGCGATCGCCACAACGCCTGCCCGACTTCAGGCTCCACCATGACCTCAAACCCATCTTCTCCGGTATACCCGGTGCGGGCGAAAAAGCCAGGTTTCCCGAGTACGGTGACCTCGCGATGCCCAAAGCGAGCGATCGCTCCCAAATCCTCTTCTACCAATGCCTGCAAACGCTCGACTGCTGCGGGTCCCTGCACTGCCAACAGCACCCTTGCATCTGATTGATCTGTCAACTCTACCCGGTCTTGCATTTTGGACTGGAACCACGCCCAATCTTTGCCGGTTGTTGCCGCATTCACAATGAGCCGCACCTGATCTGTTCCCGAGTCGGTTGTGCCCTGGTTGTAAATAATCAGGTCGTCCACAATGCCACCGATGGGATTGAGAAGCACGGTGTATTGCGCCTGTCCCGGTTGCAGATCGCTGAGATCTGTGGGAACCAATTGTTGCATCTCAGACAGGACGCCATGCCCTTGGAGCAAAAACTTGCCCATGTGCGAAATATCAAACATCCCGGCTTGTTCGCGCACGGCCTGATGCTCTTGCTTAATCCCTTGAAATTGTACGGGCATTTCCCACCCAGAAAACGGGGTCATGCGAGCCTTGAGATCCTTCTCAAGGTCGTACAGAGGCGTGTGGCGCAGCGAATCGGTCATGAGTCTGGGGGGAGAGGGCAATCCTAGGGCAAGCGTCCTACGACAATGGTCGGGTAGGACAAGTATTTGGATGAATGAGCCTTTCAGTGAAGGGTCAACTCGTTTAACGCTATCACTATCCGCTGATCGCCGGGGTACCCAGTCAACAGTTCTCCGGCGCAATTCTTTTTTGCGATCGCCGCTAAGACTCTCCGCGATCGCCCCAAGCCCTACTCAAGGAAATTCCAGGTGACTCCGTTAACGTCCATTCGGGATAACGCTCTGGCGACGGCTGTTTGATCCCATCGGAGAGAAAGTTGGAGGGATTAAGCGGGGTCAGACTATGCTTTAGGCATTCCAATGTGTCCAGTTTTGCGGAAACGACTGAAAAGAAACGGATGCAGATGGAAGTCAGCATCACTTCAACATTAGACAGTGCGAATTGGGTATGGTTTCGCGAGGATATACGGGTACAGATCAGGGACAAACGCTACTCCAGGCCAAGCAGGGGAATCTAGAGGCGATCGCCCGCTTGCTAAACCAGTCGCTGAATCCCCGTGGCATTGAGGTGCGTGTATATCCAGAATCAGACGGCATCCAGGTCTTGTTGGAGTCAGCCGCAGTGCCTCCCCAGGGCGAATTGGTGGATTTCATTCAGAAAGGGATGTCGCAACTCGGTATTCCCAATCTGCGGCGGGTGCGGGTAGTTGGCAACCAGTTGGGACATTCAGAGTACGACTGGCAGGAGGCGATCGCCCTCAACCCAACGCCACCCTCATTCGCGCCCGCTCAAGCTGCGGGAAACCTGCCGATCACCGATTTTGAGGTGGGTCACGGCGCTGTCGGGCAACAGATTGTCTACGGTGACCTCCTGTTGCAGATGACAAGTCACGGTACCGTGTTGATGCTCCATGGATCGACCCATGCGGCACTAGTCCGTACCCGCTCCATGCCGGATATCGACCAATTCTGTGCCAACGCCGATGCGCAGGGACGGGAGGGTGAGATCCAAGGCGCGATCGCTGCACTCCGGGAATCCCAACCGCTGGAATTTTATGCCCCAGATGGGATGGGCAAAACGACCCTATTGCAGGCGATCGCCCATCATCGTGACCTGGAGTCAGATTGTCCCGATGGGCGGATTTATCACGCGGTTCAGGATCAAAGCCTAGAGGATTTGCTGCACAGTCTGTTCCAGATATTTTTTGACTATGACGAAGCGATTCCCCGAAAACCCAAACCCGAGCAGATCTATCAATCCTTCCGTGGACGGCGATCGCTGTTAGTCCTGGATGACGTTCAGTTGGATGGGATGCAGGTTAGCTCCTTGGTCAATCATCTACCAACGGTGCATTTGCTGTTGGGTAGTTCGACCTATCACGCACTGCCCGATGGTTCTTCGTTGCCATTGGGAGGTTTGTCGAACGATGCTGCCGTGAACCTAATCGAAGCGCGCATCCATCGTTCCCTTACTGAACAAGAGCGCCCTGCCGCGGAGTCCCTCAACCATCAACTCCAGGGCAATCCGCTGCGGCTTAAGCAGGCCACCAACCTGGTGTATCATCGCTACCTCGACCTGCCAACCCTGGCTCAACACCTGAGCCGTAACGCTTTGGAAAATTGGGTGTTGCGAGCTGCCACCGATCTGGCTGAAGATGCACGACGAGTCTTGGCTGCTCTGGGCGTCATCGGGAGCGTCCCCGTACGCATCCACCATATCGGTAGCCTGATTGGCGCTGCCCATCCTCAAACCGTCCTGGAAGATTTAGAGCGGCAGGGATGGCTGACCACCGATGGTTACCGTTATACGCTAGCACCCAATTTACTAGACCCGTTGCGGCAGCAGTGGAACCTTTCTCCCTGGGTACAGCCCATCATCAATCATTTCTTGCAATGGACGCAGAAACACGCCAGTGTCACCGGAGCCTTACCCCAGGACGGTAATCTACTGCTGTGGATTATGGCGCAGGCCGCTACCCATCAGCATTGGAGCGAGATTTTGCAAATGGCGCGGGTGATGGATGCCCCGTTTATGGTGAGCGGCCAATGGGATCGCTGGGCGCAGGTCTGGCAGTTGGCGCTGCAATCTGGGGAAGCGTTGGGGGATCAGGAGGCGATCGCCCATGCCTACCACCAGTTGGGAACCCGCGCCCTGTGCCTGGGGGATGAGTTTGCTGCCCATACCCAACTGACCCAGGCGATGCAAATCCGCCAGGCCATAGGGCATGAAACCGCTGCTGCGGCCAGTCATCACAATCTGCGCTACTTGCTGGAACCCGAAGCGACCTACGAACCTGTGGCCTATCAGCAGGCGGGGGCGTTTCAGCCCGCTACAACGGCAGAACCGATCTACCGTGAGGTACCCGTTACAGAACCCGCCCAATCTAGCCGTGGCATTCCACCCGTTGTGCAGGTTGGGCTGGTCGCCGCCACATTTCTGGGGCTGGGCTCCTGGTTGGCGTGGCAAATGTATCGCAACCCGGCGAACGTTGCCATTAACCCAGCTCAGGTTGGATTTGGGAGCCAGGAACTCAATCGCACCACCGATCCCCAAAGCCTGACGATTGAAAACACGGGCGATGGCTTGTTGGAGTTGCAACCCGTCACCTTCTCAGGAAGCCATCCGACCGACTTTCAAGTAGTTTCGGATGCCTGTAGCCGAGTGCCGTTGCCACCCAATCAAGCCTGCCAAATCCAGGTTACCTTCACCCCGCAACTGGAAGGGGAACGGATGGCTGAGCTGGTAGTGGGCGATCGCCGCCAGCGCGTCGACCAACGCATTCCCCTAAATGGCGTTGGGCAGGCTCCACAGGATGTCGATGGCCCCATCACCCTCAGCTTCCAACCGGGCAATCTCGATTTTGGGGATCACTCGATTAACGAAGCCCAACCCAGTGAATCCCGACGCATCGTTTTGCAGAATGAAAGCCAGCAGCCGGTGACGATTCAAGCCATCAGTCCGGTAGGGGAAGCAAGCAACAATTTTCCCACCACCCACGATTGCACAGGCGCACCCCTCGTCCCTGGGCAAAGTTGCTCGATCAACGTCGCCTTTCAGCCCACTGTAGAGGGACAGCGGACGGCTAACTTGGCTGTGAGCGATACCGTAGGGAATTTGTGGAATGTGCCCCTGCGTGGCAATGGTGTTCGGGTTGAACCACAGGTTCCCGCCCTCAGCCTGCGTCCAGGGGCGATTACCTTTGACGATCAATCCCTCAACACCGCTAGCCGCGAACAGACCATTACAGCCATCAACAATGGCAACCAGCCACTCACGATTTCTGAGGTGTTTGTGGAGGGCAGCGAAAGCTTCCGCATTCGGCGCAACACGTGCCAGCGCAGCAGCCTGCAACCCGGTGATGAGTGCAGCCTAGGCATTACCTTTACCCCTCAACTACAAGGAGGGCAGAGCGGTGAGGTGGTGGTAGTCAGCAATGATCCGCGCGGTGACGGCCAGGTCTATGTTGGTGGGGTCGGCACCGTACCCTCGGCTCCCGGTATCCGCGTCGAGCCAACGGCCTTGAATTTCAACGACGTTCCGGTCGAAAGCACCAGCGCTCCGCTGCAAATTGCCCTTCGCAACACCGGCAACGCTGAGTTATCCATCGGTCAGATCACCACTAGCGGAAATGGCGATTTTGTCAGCGAAGATAACGGAGCTATTGGCAGAGTTTGCTCGAATATTGCCTTGCGTCCCAATGAAGAATGCCGCTTTGGCGTCGTTTTTCTGCCCTTTGTGGAAGGCGATCGCCGCGCCCAAATCACCATCCCCAACAACTCGCCTCAAGGGGATATCGGCGTGGAACTGCGCGGTCGGGGTGTTGTGCAGCGCTTCCCAGCCCTCTCCGTCAACCCTGGTAGCCTCAACTTCCCACCCGTTCCCCAAGGGGCAACCAGCGCCCCCCAGAATTTGACCCTCATCAACAGCGGCAATGCGCCATTGGAAATCGGCACGATCGGTATCGGCGGTGCCCATCCCAACGACTTCATTCCTTCAACGGGCAATGGGTTTCAGGTCGCCTGCTCCAATATCATCCTTAGCCCCGGTGAAAGCTGTGGCGTGCAAATCACATTTGGGCCGCTGGCAACGGGCGATCGCAGTGCCCAGTTGACTATTCCCAGCATCAATGACCCGAACGGCCCCTTCAACGTTAACCTCACAGGCTTCGGTGAACCGGATTCGCCCATTTAACAATGGTGAGTTCGTGACGATCCTCCGCAAAGATACAAGATTTAACGATTTGTGAAGGGGAATGTCGTCGTTTTAGTGAGAAATCCACTTGTGTTGTGGTTTGCCCTGGCTTGCTAACGAGCTCTATCCATTGCATCGTCTGGGATTCAGGACAGTCACTTCTAGTTAAACAAAAATAACCCTAAAATCCGCTCGGAATTGTGGACTTTATGCAATTATAGGGAACAGGCACGAGAGCTCTTCATTTCAATCAATCAGGAATTTGTAACCATGACTCTTCAACTTGGAGATATCGCACCAAACTTTACCCAGAAGTCTTCCGCTGGCGACATCAATTTCTATGACTGGGCTGGTGATAGCTGGGTCGTCTTCTTCTCTCACCCCGCCGACTACACCCCCGTTTGCACCACTGAACTCGGTGAAGTTGCTAAGCTGGTTCCCGAATTCGAGAAGCGTAATGCTAAAGTGATCGCCCTCAGCGTCGATGGCGTTGAGTCTCACCAGGGCTGGATTGGTGACATCAACGAGACCCAGAGCACATCGGTCAACTATCCCATCCTGGCGGATGACGACAAGACCGTTTCCAACCTCTACGGCATGATTCACCCCAATGCCAATGCCAAGCTGACGGTGCGTACGGTCTTCGTCCTCGACCCCGAGAAGAAAGTCCGTCTGACGATCACCTATCCCCCCAGCACCGGACGCAACTTCGACGAAATCCTCCGGGTCATCGACTCCCTGCAGTTGACCGACAACTACAGCGTCGCAACGCCCGTGAACTGGAAGGATGGCGAGGATGTCGTCGTTTCCCCGGCTATCCCCACCGAAGAAGCCAAGCAAAAATTCCCCAAAGGGGTTACTGAAGTCAAGTCTTACCTGCGTATGACCCCTCAGCCTAACAAGTAGGTCGGTGCAGAGAGCAGCTGAAACGGAGAGCAAGTCTGCCTCACCGTAATTTCAGAAACGTTTGCTGTGTCTAAGTTGCCGAACAGGAGCTAGCCAACTTTCTGAACACCCAAATATTGGAACCATGTCCCCTTTCGGTACTGATCTACCAGAGGGGGCCTTTTTTTGAAATCCTTGCCATTTGAAATCTTCACCACAGAGCGACAAAGCAACCCCCCCGTTCCCTCTGTGTCTCTATGTTTTTTTGACAATGCCCAAGCAATGCTGACGCCTTAACTTCTCTGGCAGGTGTAGCGCTGATACGGAACGCCGAAGATTTGATAGCGACCTTCAGGCTCGATTTGGCAGGTAACGGTTTCACCGATGGATGTCGAGAGGTTACGGGTGTCAGAAAAGGTGTCATAGCCAGGTGAGGTGATAATCCAGAGGGTTTCGGGGACGCCCTCTAACTCCGGCAATAAAACCTCGGCAGGCGTTTGTGTCGCACCCTGAGGCAGAAACGCAAGCGCAACATTAGAGGGGGCATCGCGTCCAACCAATTCCTGCTGGATCGCGTAGGCAAAGCTGAGGTGGAGCGCGAGTTCCTGAACCGTGGGATAGATGAAGGCGATCGCCATCGCTTCATGGGGCGATCGCAGCACATTGTCCGCCACGATCGCTGGATTATAGCTTTTTTGAAATCCCAACCCATAAACGACAAACATGCTGCTGAGAAGCCCCAGAGCGAGCACCAGAATTGTGGTTAGCTGCCTCCAATTTCGTGATGTTAGGGAACGGCGGGAGAGACTGGAGGGAAATCGCGATCGCCGCTGGACCCGCTGCGCCAGGGCAATGCCTACTAGAGCGCAGACCCCCGGAAAGTACACAAAGTTGTAGCGTGGGGCGAGGGTCAAGTCTTTGCCCAGTCCGTAGATGATGACCAGAAACTCCAGCCCGATTAGTAGGGTGCTGAGAAGTAAGAAGCTCACGGCTGGGTGAGTCGGATGCTGGTTGTAGAAACTGCGGAGGCCTTGCCAAACCTGCCAAGCCAGTCCGACGAAAACCGCCAGCATGATGAGGCCCAAGGGAATGGCGATCGCCAAGGGCTGATTCTCCACGGGGAGGAGAATGAAGAAAATAATCCACCCCGCCAAGCCCTGATACAGCGGGTTCAATCGTCCCCATCCGGGGGCAAGGTTGAGCCAGTCGGTTGCGGGCTGACTGAAGTGCTGATACAGCACCGGAATCCAGGGAAAATAGCCGAGAATGAAGATGGCGATCGCCAACCCCAGTAATAAACCTCGCCAGTTCAGCAACCCTTGTCCTTGCCGCAAGCAAACCCCCACCAATGCGACCATCTGCGCCACCAAGGCCATCAGGAAGAAGTAGTGCGTGTAGAGTCCGCAGAGGTTAACGGCAATCCACAGCAACCACGCCCATGCCCGCACACGATCGCGCATCAGGTCCTGTAACATCCATACGCCGCAGAGCAGAGATAGGGTGATCAGCACCATCGGCAGGGTATAGTGGCGGGCTTCCTGGGAGAGATAGACCGCAAAAGGCGACACGGCCATGAATCCGGCTCCTACCAATCCCGCCGCAGAAGATACGGCGACTCGGTTCAGGGCATATATCAGCGGAATTAGGAGGGTGCCGAGGAGGGCGGGGAGCGATCGCAACGCCCAGGCCAATTGCTCGGGGGCTGGGTTTAGCCAAACCAGCCAGCGGTGGAGTCCGCAAAAGAACAGGGGAGGATGGCTGGAGTCGGTGATGAGGGTTTGGGCAATGGTGGCGCAGGTGGTTGTTGGATATAGCGCAAATTGTTCGGTCAGGGTCTCCAGGCCGATAAACGTATTGGTCGAGATCTCTCTGTAGTTGCGTCCCAAGGCAAACACAGCCGTGATTACCTCATCCAACCACAGGGGTTTGCTGTCCAGTTGCCAAAAGCGCAACCCTAGCCCCAGCAGCACTAGGCCAAGCAGCAGCAGATAATGCCAGGTGGGGGGCGGCGGCTGGGCACGGAATCGGAAGGTTGAGTCAGGAATGGTGCGAGTACCTGCATCCATGGTCATCTGCGTTCTAGTATTCCAGAGCGATCGCCGGACATTCATTGAATCACAGCGGTACTGAGGGGGAAGTCTGTAATTGTCAGCCGATAGCTGAACAGCTCAGCATATAGGCGAGGAAGGGGATTGACTGCTGATCTGCTAGCATCGAATGCATTGCATTGGCCAATCATCTACATGGACAAACTAACAGAGTTGCCAAAAGAGTTGCCTGTCCCCGTTGATGATGGTGCTTGCAGCCATCTGCTGGGCAAGTCCTTGCCTCCAATTGCTCTACCTTCAACCCAAGGTGGAGATGTAATTTTATCGGCGATCGTGGGTCGTGTTGTTATTTATTGCTATCCGATGACGGGACAACCTGGCGTTTCTTTGCCTGATGGGTGGAACGAGATTCCTGGAGCGAGAGGATGTACTCCACAATCCTGTTCTTTTCGAGACCATTACCAAGAGCTAAGAGATTTGGGGGCGCAGGTCTTTGGATTAAGTACCCAGAGTACCAAATATCAGATAGAAGCGAAAAATCGACTGCATCTACCATTTGAGCTTCTGAGTGATTCTGGCTTGAGCTTTGTGAGTGTTTTGAATCTGCCCACGTTCAAGGCTGGTGAAAATCGTTTAATCAAACGGGTTACGCTCATTGCAGAGAATGGAAAGATTGCCAAAGTGTTTTATCCTGTCTTTCCTCCAGATCGTAATGCTGATGACGTGATTGCTTGGCTAAAAGAACATGCTTGACGATCTAATAATGAGGCCATGGGCATTGCTGGTTGAGGGTATGAATTTTTTTTCGAGAAGGGGGGGCGCGCTGCCCCCCCTTCTCGAAAAAAAATTCATACTTGGATCCTGCATCCCTAGGCCATGCCTGAACAACTAACTCACCCATCGCGTTTTGGGCGTCCCAGGGTAGTGATGTAAATAACCGCTTCATCCTCAGGGATGCCGAGGACTTCGTTCACCTGGTCATCGAAGAAGCCTGCGATGCCACTGACGCCCAGTTGCAGGCGAATGGCGGCCAGGTTGAGGCGTTGTCCCAGGTGTCCGGCGTCGAGATGGAGATAGCGGTAGGCGCGATCGCCATAGACCTCAACGGCTTTGGCTAGATCCGCGGTATGGAAAATAACGGCGGCAGCATCGCGCCCTAGGTCTTGCCCCAGACAGAGCCGATGCAGTTCTTTGCGGAAGTTTTTGAAGCGAATCTGTCGAATTTCCTGGGCCTTGGGGGCGTAGTAGTAACAGCCTTCCTCCAGCCCATCGACGCCGGAAATGGTGATAAAGGTTTCGATCAAGCCCAGGTCAAAGTAGTCGGGCGATCGCTCCAGCCCTTGTTCGTAGTAGTTTTCGGGACGATAGGTAAAATCCAACAGGTATTGCAGTTCGCTGCGGGTCAAATTCATCCCGGTATAGGCACGGGTGGAGCGGCGACGCAGAATGGTTTGCTCCAACTCCACCAGCTTTTTGCCCCAGCTAATGGGCTCACTCTCCATCGACACTTTCAAGCAAAACGGGAAGTTGTATTTATCCTGGGCGGGTGCATCCGGCTCGCTCACCTCCGGTTTTTCGAGAACCGGCTTGGTGACTGCTGGGTCGGCATCGGGAGGGATCTGGCTGAAGTGGTGCAACTGCGCCAACAGGTCTCCATCGGAGATGGTGGGATAGTCCCTGTGTCGGGGAGACGGGAGGGCGGTTCGGGCAGCGGGTAGATTCTCTTTCACATCTAACAAATCAGCTAGCGCGATGATAGCGGTTGCTCCCTCTTCCTGCGGCTCCAGATACAGCAGCTTGTTCAGCGCCTCATCCACAAAACCACCGATGAGGTGAGGGCGATAGTCATTCATCGCTGTTGCCAGCTCAATATTGCCCAACAAATGCCCAGTATCCAGGCAAATGCGGCGGTAGGCGCGATCGTGGTAGCGCCATGCAGAACGATTGAAGATGGCTGTCGTAACCAGCGCCATCTGCGTCCCTTCCAAAGACGGATGCCAGAAGCAAGCTTCCTGCAACGTCGTCCACACCTCATCGCCCCAAAAGTGGAGCAGGGAATGGGTTTGTGGCTGGTAGTGATATAACCCAGAGGGCAGATCAGGCGTTCCCCGTGAAATGAGGTAAATTTCAGCGGGATAAAGCCCGCCAGCCGAAGGGGCTGCCCGGAAGTAGACCGCCTCACCGCTCATGGTGGTCATCTTCAAGGTGAGCCCATAGCTGTGGAAGAGCAGGTGCGCCAGCCGCCGCCAGAGGCGATCGCTTGGGCCGCTCTGCTCCGCACTAGCCAGATAGGGCTTCAGGTCGTAGGGGGTACCCAATTTGTACGTTTTGAACGGAATCGGTTGCTGTTGCCAATTGGGTTGAGGCAAATTCGCAATCGTGTCGGGCGCATATTTGGTGCGCTCGTGATAATGCTGGGCAAGGGAACCATCAGGATTGGGCATAACCGTTGCTCTGGCTGCATCTCAACCTCAATCTTGACACTCCTTTCTCAAAATTGGGGAGAGAATGCGCCAGAATTCCAACGCATTCTCTCCCTGACATTCCCTAGAGACCTCTCTATGCTGGGCCGAGCCAGTTGAGTTTATTCGTGAGCGATGCCATTGGGCATCAAGGCTCCCGTAAGGTTGGTGTTTTGAAAATTCACCTGATTAATTTGAGCGTTGAGTAGAACCGCTTCGGTTAAATCGGCTTCACTCAGGTTGGCCCAATTCAACCGTGCCCGGTAGAAGTTGGTCTTTTGCAACGCCGCGCCCCGCAGCGATGTCCAGCTCAGGTTGGCTTCGCGCACGTTGGCATTGCTCAAATTTGCATTAATCAACGTTGCGCTTGTTAGTTTTGCTCGGCTCAGGTCCGCATTGCGCAGATCCGCTTCTTCCAAATTTGCTCCATGCAAAATTGCGTTGACCAGGCTAGCAAACTCCAGACGAGCTTCATTCAGGAGGGCGTTTGACAGATTGGTCGAATCTAGGTTGGCGTGGGTTAGGGTGGTGGCAATTAACTTGGTGCGGTTGAGGTTCGCATCCGTCAATATTGCGCTCGTCAGATCAGCGCGATCGAGCGTAGCCTCCGCGAGATTTGCCCCTTTGAGGATGGCTTTGGTCAAATTAGCTTCCGTTAGCCGGGTTCCTCTCAACCCTGCTTCGGACAGATCCGCCGCTTGCAGTTGGGCGTGGTGCATCCGTGCTCCAATCAGATTCGCCTGGCTTAGCATTGCTCCTTGGAGGTCGGCTCCGGTTAGATTGGTTTCTCGCAGATTGGCACCCATTAAGTTTGTATTTTGCAAATTGGCGCGGCTTAAATCCACGCGCCGCAAATTGACGTCGCGCAAATCTTTACCGCTTAAATCTGCGCCAATGAGATCGCCCTGACGGAAATCGCGTATTCCTGTGGAATAGCGACTTAATAA
>JBCBSL010000092.1:0-16155 GCA_039819145.1 Cyanobacteria bacterium J06638_22 | reverse complement strand
GTGAAATGCTTGCTTAGCAAGCATTTCACAGAAAACATATATGGTTTTTCTCAACCGGATTTGACCCTCATATCAAATCTGGTTGAAAAACCCAAATAGCGTTTATGGCTGCTGCTAAGCAGCGGCCATAAACGCTATTTGGGTTTTATGGCTCTTTCACTGGATTCGGTACCAAGCCAAATGTTGCAAAAAGTACCCTGTTTGGGGACTGTTGCGGAATCGGAAGGGTTGCCATAGTAGATCCAGGTGACAAGCGCGACAGGGTTACCCCCAAGATACAGACCCTCGCTTGCCTGACATCTGTTCCCCCTGAAGGATCAACTTCGATGGCTAAAGCAAAGGCATCTATTGCTTCGACCAAAACCCCACGCTCTAACGCTCAGCCTAAGCAGCAAACAGATTCTGAAACAGACTCTCGCCATATTTTGGGCCCGGTAAGCTTTGCACTATCGGAACTCCGCATTGAGGGCACAGCCGACGACATCTCCATGCCCTTTCCGGGGCAAGCATCCTCCATCGTCGCGGAAGATGAACATTTTCTAGCAAGCTTAACCATACAGTTCAACAAAAGCCCCTTGTCGGCATTGTTGATGTGCCTTGGAACCCAGATTACAGTGAATTTTCACTTTGAAGGGCAGAGTCGCCAAGCGTCAGAGTTTGATGGGGTAGCTACCATCGTGACTCAAAAAGATGAGTTTACTTACGAGGTGGAACTGGAAGGATTGCCCAGCGATCTTGATATGCACCCTGGATTGTATGAGGTATCAGCGACGGTCGAGGTTGGGCCTGCTGAGCACGAGTGTAGCCAGTTGGTTCTAGGGTATGGCTATTGCTCTAATCGCTTACTGCAAGTGCATTCGGCTGTCTAGCCCTTAAAAGTAATCCGACAATCTGATGACGGTTTCTTAAGCCATCACCTTACCCCTACCGTCGTTTCAGGCATGCACGACGGGGGTCAGAGTTCCTGATGCAAACGGTGTCCTGCTCGGATGCCAATGCCCGTCTAGATTTTTGAATATTTGAGATGTGTGTAGCTCAGCCGCTGGCAGGTTTTCTGGAGTCCTGTCAGCGGTTTTTCTTTGGCCATGAACCTACAGATCCTAGACGTGAATTCGGGGAAAACTCTGGCAGGAAACTGAGTACGGCAACGCAGGCGCTTCACGAATCTTTACAAAGATAGAAGCCCTCCTCCATGTATTCTGGGAAGCCAAACTTTGCTATAAGCAGCAGGGTGGTTCGCACGCATCGCTGATGCCCTATCCACAGGCCGATGGTTCTGGCGCTCATTTTGGGCAGTATGGGCACAAGCAAAGCTAAACCCATTGTTTTCACCGCTTTTCCTTCCGGTCTGGGGATTGGTTGAAGCAGGGTTGAGGGCGATCGCCCCAGGGCTTCGTAGTTTATCTGTCGTCACCATTCAACATTTATGGAACTCGCTCGTAATTCTCGCCCGGTTCGTGGCTTCATTCGCCACAAAGCGAAGATGCAGATCTTGACCAGTCAAGCCATGGAGGACGATGTTTGTCCGGCGGTGGATGAAGATCTGATCCGAGAGCTGACCCAAACCTTGCTGACATCTGAGCGAGGCGATGCAGCTTATCGAAGCTATCCCGACCGGGAAACGGCTAACGCTGTTGAAAATCAGTTTGCGACTGAGATTGCCGAATCCTATCAGCGCATCAAGCAGCAGGCCACGAGTGATACTATCCAGCGCCTCAATCAACTGTTCGATCGCTAATCGATCGCCGAAGTTGCCATTCAGCTCGATTTGGCGATCGCCTACTGAGATTGGTTTTCCTGCGGACTGCGAGAGGGCATTAGCAAAAAGATAATGGCTAGGGGCAGTGCCGCACATAGGTACAGCCCAAATTGGTAGCTGCCAAAAAGCGTCTTGAAAACGGCCAACAGCGACGGGCCGAGGGCGCTGGCAATGACGATGGCCATCATTTCGACCCCGGAGATAGCTCCCAGGTGCTGCCGCCCAAAGTAGCGAGGAACCGTCACAGTGGAAAGGGTGCCAAAACAGCCTCCGCTAATGCCCAGTCCTACAACCGCAGCCAACCGCAGCCACGGCACATCAAGATGTGCCATACCCATGATGCCAATCGCCTCGAACACCATCATGCCGATGTAGATGGCTTTTAGTTTGGCGCGATCGGAAATGACGCCGATGAGATAACCCACCAGCGTCGAAAAGAGGGCGATTGGGAGAAAAAGCGCAACGGTTTGCTTTTGCGGCAATCCTGCTGCGGCTCCAATATCAACAATGTGGAAGGTGATGCCTGTAATGGACAACGCCTGGGATGCCAGCGCCAGGGTGGCAGCCCAAAACACAGCGTGCGAAGCGCTTCGGAGCGTGTGAAGTCGCGTGGGGTGGAGTGAGGGTAAACCGTCGGTTGGAATTCGCCGGAGTCGGTCGGAGCGGTTGTTGGATTGGAAGCAGGTGTATTTTCGTGGGTACCCATGGGCGATCGCCCATCCATCATCAAGCCACATTCTTCCGGGTTGTCCCGGAGCAACAGCCAGCCAATGGAACTCATGCCGATGCCGACCAGTACGGACAGACAGAGCCACGCTCCCCGCCAACCGAGACTATCAATGAAAAAGCTGAGGATCAGTGGGGCAGATGAAAATCCGAATGCAACGAAGATGCCGGCTGTGCCAGATACCCGGCCACGTTTGCGATCAAACCATTTGCCAAGGGCTGTGCGGCTGACGAGGGTGAGCATCCCCTGACCACTAAAACGCAGGCTGACGAACCCAAGGCACAGCAGGAGGAACGCGATCGGAACAGCCGAATCAAGGGAAAGGCTTGTGCTAATCCACAGAGCTAAGCGATCGCTCATGCTCAAGTACACCAGCGTCAACGCTAGCCAGATGGAGGCTCCAACCACCACCAATCGCACGCCGTATCGATCGATAAACACACCACCCAGTGGTAGCAACAAGCCACTGGTGAGTGTGCCAATGAGATAGGCGTTGCTGAGGGCCAACCGCGACAAGCCTGTCGCAGCAATGAGGGGATCGGTAAAAACGCTCACTCCGGCGGTTTGTCCCGGAATGCTCATCAACACACCAACAATGGCAACGACTAAAATGACCCATCCATAGAACACAGGCACCTTTTGCGGTTGGAAGGGAAAGTCGGGCTGCATGATAGGTGCTTGATTGAGGCGATGCAGGGCTGCCTTGAGGGGAGTCAACGCTCCGGCGAAGGAAAGGTTACGCAATCTTGAAGTACCTGTGGGTGGGCGATCGCCCAGTGCATGAAAATTAATCGCATATAGCGCTTGCGCGTTCGTGAAGTACGGTTGTGTGGGGGCGCCGCCTCCCCACAACCGTACTTCACGACTTGACTCGGTTACAGACCGCTGTAGAAATTGGAGGACGATGGTCTTGCCACCGCCTCTGTGAGTGTGCCACGTTTTCCCAAAACTGACCTGATGGGTCTTATAGCAAATCCAGTTGAAGAACCCACGCGTTTTTCTGACGTCGTAGGCGCGTTGCGTCCTCAACATCAACGAATTCAGGAGGCTTACGCGTGGTTTGCGTAAGCCCTATTGAGGTTAGGCAACGGCTTTAGAAGCGATCGCCAAAGGTAAAGATGAAATCCACATCGCCATCATCAGAAATACCCAGCTCGATCCGGTTGTAGAGGCTACCCAGAATGGTGTGTAGCCCTACACCAAAGCCAAAGCCATCGCCAGGCTTGTCCCGCGCTTCGGCGGGTTCCCCAATCACTTCATCAGCCGTGCCAAAATCCGTGGCGAATTCCGTAAAGAGGGCGCCCCGCAAGAAGACAGGACGGTTGCGGAATTGGAATTGGGCCACCGGAAAGCGGTACTCTGCCGTCGCTTGGAGGAAACTGGAGGCCGTGCTAATTTCGCCGCTAGAATAGCCTCGCACCGAACTGCGTCCACCAATGTTGAATCCCTCATAGGAAGGCACATCCCCTAACCCAAGGCCCCCTTGCACATTCAGGATCAGCACGCGCGGCCCTTCATCAAAGCGGAACAGCGGTAGCGGCAAGTATTCAGTGTAGTTGCCGACGATCTGGGTGTAGGCATTAGACTCGTCTCCCAGATTAAAGCCCTGGTTTATCCCGAAGCGTAAGACATTGCCATCCACTGTTAGCGCTGGGATTGGGCGCACCCGATTGTCTCGAACGGCGAGAAAATTCAGCGTCAGCAAATCATCAATGCCATCGGAATCGACGGTCAGTGCGTTACCTTCCTCATCTTCGGCAAAGATGTCACTGGTGAACATGTCGTCGCGTACCGAGACCCGCTGATAGGTCAGACCGATCGCCGATTCAAAGTCATCGGCAAAGGGGAAGTAATATTCCACACCCGCTCCCAGGCGATGAATCCAGGGCGTTTCGTCGTTGGGCAGCTCCACCTCATCATCCCCAAAGCGATACGCCCCCAGGAACGATCGCTGGTTGAAAATATTCGCCCCAAACCCAGAGCGAGGATTCTCAGAGGCACTAATGAATCCGAGGTCAAAGGCGAGAATGCTCTCGCCCCCTTCCACCACCAGACCAAGGTGCGAGTTCTCGCCCAGGGGAACCACAACGCTGCCAAGGAGGGCCAGCCCAGTGGATTTGATGGAGGTCGTCACAGCCCGACGGCGCGACGCACCTTGGAGCGCCGTTGGCTCCGTCAGCCAATTGAACAGCGAGAAGGTAATGGAGTCGATGCCCTCTCTGGGTTCTCGAATCACCGTGGGTGGTTGAACGTTGGCGGGTGCGGCGGGTTCAGCCTGGGCGAGTTCAGGCACCGTTGCAGCGATCGCCAATCCGACTTCACTCACCGTGTCCTGGTAGCTCAAATCCATCGCAGAGGTGGACGTGGGCGTGGTCAAAAATTCAGCCAGGGTTGTTGCCTCCACAGTGGGTGGGACTTGGGCCATCACAGACGAGGCCGAGTCAGCGGGTTCATCCGCTGGGCGATTGGTTAGGTCAATGGCTGCATCCAGCTTGCTCACAACGATAGTCCTCTGAGACTCGGAATTCGTTTGAGGCTGGGAATTCGCTTGAGCCGTTGGCGGGGCGCTCGCCGATGTCGAGACGGTGACTAGGCGCGGCGCTGTCATTTGCGAAAACGGCTTCGCTGCTTCGCTGGTGGGAGCGGCGATCGCGCTAGACACGCTTACTCCCGTTGCTCCAGTGGTCAGCAGCATCAAAAACACAAGGCGCGATGCAAGACTTCTCTGATTCATATTTTTTACTCTCTCACACAGGTGATCATTCCACGTCTTAACCCGATCTCAGTGACGGAACTCGTCGACACGTCACGCAAGCCAAGCTGATCCAACAGGAAGGGCAAGCTTAATCCATAAAAATCTCTGGAGATAGGTAAAAACGCCTATTCTCGTACTGCAAAGTCCACCCAAATCTAGTCGATAGGGCCCTGCATGTCACGCTAATTAGGAAAGTCTTAATCTAGGGGCTTTCATCAATTAGATTATCCATTGCTTTCAGAACAGAGGTTATATCAAGCCTCTAGATAGTTTAGTTGGGTCGGGCGCGGCAAAGCTCAGCCATCAAGCTTTCTGCGTTTAATTGATAACGCGCCCTAGGGTTGCGACAGATCGATCGCGCCAGCCTGACAATCTCGCAGCCACAGCTCAATTCCCTGAGCGACCACCCCGTAGGTGCTGTCCCGGGGTTCCGACAACAAGGCTCCGCTGGGATACTCATCCAGAATGGTTTGCATCAAAACAATCTGCCAGCCCACCGTATCGGTGAGGGTGAGAAATAGCTGGTGATGCGCCTGAATTTGGGTAAAGCCGCTGATACCATATTGCCGTTCCAGCGTGGTGAAGAACACCTGTTGGACGGTGGATTCTGGCTCGATGGGATTTAGCGGAGGGGGATTGCCAGGGTCGAAGGGAGCCATGTCAATGTCTGGCGGGCTACTGAGCAAGATGTAGCCAGAGATATCAGCGGAGCGATCGCGCACCCGTGACCGTTGGATAACCCGATTTGAATAGCTGGGCAAATCCCGCAACAACAGCGGCATCAGTGCGTCTAGGTCAATCGGGCAAAGTCCCGTCTGGCGCAGATCATCGCTGCCTTCGGTTTCAGGCGTTGGGGCATCGGTTGGCTGCGCCCATGCAGTTCCATGGCCCAATAGGAGTCCGGCAACCAATCCCACAACCAGCCCTTGTTTCATCACGCCCCTCTATCCAGTTCGTCACAAATTCTAGCGAATGCGGCGGCCGGATCGGGTTGTGTTGTGATCGGACGACCGATGACCAAAAAGCTCGCGCCTGCTTGGAAGGCGGCTGATGGAGTGAGCGATCGCCGCTGATCGCCCGCTTGTGCCCACTCCGGACGCACCCCCGGACAAACCCGCAAGAAATCGGCACCACAGACATCTCGAATTTCCTGGGCTTCTTTGGGAGAGCAAACCACCCCACTCAAACCACTTTCGTTTGCCAGCAGAGCCATTCGGAGAGCGTAGTCGGGCAACTCCAGCGACACCCTTAAGTCAAACGCCAGAGCGCGCGCGTCAATGCTGGTGAGAAGCGTCACGGCAATTAGCTGCGGCGCTGGGCAACCCGCTGCTGTGGCTCCCTGGTGTGCCGCTTCCACCGAAGCCATAAGTGCATCTCGGCCTGCCGTCGCGTGCAGTGTCAATAGGTCGACCCCATACTGTCCCGCGGCCCGACAGGCACCCGCCATCGTGTTGGGAATATCGTGAAACTTCAAATCCAGGAAAATGCGCTTGTCCCGCTGTTTGAGCAGGGTCAGGATTTCGGCACCTGTGCTGACAAACAGCTCCAGCCCCACTTTCCAAAACGTCACATCTGGGAGGCGATCGAGTAGGACGATCGCCTCCTCTACCGTTGGCACATCCAGCGGCACAATGATGCGCTCTTTCAAGGAACTCGAGACAAAGGAATCCGCGGGCATGGGTGATTTTAGATTTTGGGTTTTAGACGTCGTCGTGCGCTCAATCAAACGATTTTAAGCAGGTGCTTTGATGGGTGCGTGCAGCAGGGAACTGGCATCAGGAAGAGAGGATTTCGTCATCCAAGGAGAAATCTATCTCCTGGCGATCGCGCCCACTCACCACATAATCCTTTTGGAACGAATCCTTCAGTCCAGAAATGAGATCAAATTTAGGCGACCAATCCAGTTCGGTCTTTGCCTTATGGATATCAGCGAAAAAGTGCTGCACTCGCATGGGGAAGGCTTTACGCTTACCAAAATCGAACGCTTTGGGATCGTAATAGACCAGATCCAGCATTTTTGGATCTTTACCCACGGCTGCGGCACAGGCACGAGCCAATCCGGTGAAGGTAACGTAGCGATCGCCCGCCACATTATAAATCTGCCCGACCGCCGTCTCGTTGCCTAAGACCGCTGCCATTGCATCTGCCAAATCGGCGCAATGTCCGAGCTGGGTCATCGCCATGCCGTTTCCGGGGATGGGCACGGGGCGATCGCGCACAATTCGGTCAAAGAACCAGGCTTCCAAATCGTTGTAATTTTGTGGCCCATAAATATAGACAGGCCGGACGGAGGTGAAGGGCACAGCCTGCTCTGCCAGATAGCTCTCGGTCTCAAACTTGCCCCGGTGCCGACTCTTGGGATCTACTGGATCACCCTCCACATGAGGCATCTCATCGGCTTTCAGATACACTCCAGCGGAACTGACATATATAAAGTGTTGTACGTTGCCCTTGAAGAGTTCGACCAAGGGTTGGGTATCGCTCAGCTCTCGCCCGTTGTTGTCGAAGATGGCATCAAAGGATTCGCCTGCCAGCTTTGCTTTCAAGCCTTCAGCATCCTTGCGATCGCCCGTGATTTGCTGGACGCCTTCTACCGGAGCTGGATGGTTGCCTCGGTTGAAGAGCACCACCTCATGCCCTTGCTCGACCAAGCGCTTTGTCAAATACACTCCAATAAACCGGGTTCCCCCCATCATCAGAATGCGCATAATTTCCCCCTAACCGCTATTACTTCGTCCACCGAGTGCAGATAACTTCTCACAGTGTGACGGAGAGCGGGTTCCCTCACAAGCGCTTTGGAATTTTGGATTTTGGATGTCTGCTAAGAATCGGCGAACGCCCAACCGTTTAGAACAGCCGGATCACGGTTATCAGCGAATTAGCCTACACTCAGGGACTAGCGTGAGAAGCCCCAGCCCCTGTCACTGAGACGGTTAGCTTATCCCTCAGTTTCCGACGTAGAAGGTGCGGAGGATTTGGCTACAGCGATCGCGGTGGGTCTCGAATGTCGCTTCCAGTGTGCGGCAGGTCAGCACATAGCCCGTACCGTTGGTTAGGGTAAAGCGTTGTAAAACCCGAGCCGCAGCAGGCTCCAGCGGGACCGTTGATTCGACTTCCGCACCCGTCAAAGACCCCACCATTACTTCCGTTTGGCTATGGATCTCGAAACCAAAACTCTGCATGTTGTCGAGATTGAGTTGGATGTAACTGTTTATATCTCCTGGATAAGGTTCGGTCACCATATTGACGAATACCTCTCCATCAGGCGATTCATGCTGCGACACCAATGTGACATTACCTAACCCTGGCTGCGGGTATTGCGTTTCCAGCAAATCTTGTGGAATTGCATAGGCCCAGCTGTCGCCCTCAACGGACTGAAACCCTTCAGGAACAGTAACCTCTTGAGCAAATGCTGGGGTCAGAGCAGCGAGCAGCAGCCCTGCGCTAGAAACGGCGATCGCTGTTGTCATCGAGAAAACTTGACTCATGGTGAAACGGTGGGTGAATCGTCTCCACCAGTATGCCCAACAGATTGGTGTACGCCCAACAGATTGGTGCTCACGCAGTGTCCCCAAAAAAGAATCGCCCCTTCTCCCAACAATCAAGTGCCAACATCGCGAACCACAGGCTTTAACGGATCTATATATAACGAGAGACAATCACTCGTATTAACATGTACTATTATTACGGAATGTAAATTCAAGGGTGTGTAGTGACGTGTGCGAGGATTTCGAAATGGATCGAGGTCGTTGGGAGGAAGCAATCTCTATAGCGATCGCCCTGAACTTTGCAAAACAAACATTTCACTCATCTTTTTGTGAAATTTTTCATAGATTTTAGTCTATGAATTACGCACAAATCCTAGATGCATAGTGATGATTAGATGAAAGACCAGAAGAAATACCGATGAAGAATCGGATGAAATTGCGAAATATGTGTTCATCTAACTTAACGATTCGGGTAAGATTGAGTAGGTACAAATTCTCATAGATTAACGTTTGCTTGGTCTGACGAGAGACCGTTGATGCAAATTTCATTGCATCGCCGTTTCCAAGATAATTGAGTGGTTCATAGCCTCTGCATGCTACGCAATCATCATTTTGATGACATTCCTGAGCCTCTCCTCTTTGTTTTCGGTGCGCCTCTTCACAGACTAAGTCGGGTTTTCACCAAAGCTTCTGGTTGATTAACCCACTGTCCCTTCAACACATAAAGTCTCTGGGTAGGCTCCCATGATGAGTACACAATTTCCTTGGCTAACCGTTTTGATCCTGCTGCCCCTTGTAGCAGCACTCCCGATTCCGCTCCTGCCAAATAAGTATGGCCGCACCGTTCGGTGGTACACCTTGAGTGCAGGGCTGGTCGAGTTTTCGCTCATGCTCTACGCCTTCTGGCAAAACTACGACCTCAACACACCTGGTTTCCAGATGGTCGAAAGCTATCCCTGGATTCCCCAGATTGGCTTGAACTGGTCGCTGGCTGTCGATGGCCTGTCGATGCCGCTGGTCATTCTCTCGGGTCTGGTAACGACCCTGGCGCTGGTAGCGTCCTGGCAGATAAAAGATAAGCCGCGCCTTTTCTATTGCCTGATGCTGGTCATGTACAGCGCCCAGATTGGTGTATTTGCCGCTCAGGATATGCTCCTCTTCTTCCTGATGTGGGAGCTGGAACTGGTGCCCGTTTACTTACTAATTGCCAACTGGGGTGGTCAAAATCGCCTCTACGCCGCCACCAAGTTCATCCTCTATACCGCAGCTGGTTCTATCTTCATCCTCGTTGCGGCCTTTGCGATGGCCTTCTATGGCGGCGACTTCACCTTCGACATGCAAGCGCTGGGTGATAAGTCCTACTCCGTTGCGTTTGAGCTGGTGATGTACGGCGCATTTCTGCTGGCCTTTGGTGTCAAGCTTCCTATTTTCCCCTTCCATACCTGGTTGCCCGATGCCCACAGTCAAGCACCGGCACCTGTTTCGATGATTCTGGCTGGCGTTCTGCTGAAAATGGCAGGCTATGGTTTGCTGCGGATGAACATGGAAATGCTCTCCGATGCACATCCCTACTTTGCTCCGGTATTAGCCATCCTCGGTGTGGTCAACATTGTCTACGCCTCCCTCACAGCCTTCGCCCAAGACGACCTGAAGCGTCGCATGGCTTACTCCTCCATTGCGCACATGGGCTTCGTCTTGATTGGGATTGCGTCCTTCACCACGCTTGGCGTCAGTGGCGCGTTGTTGCAGATGATTTCCCACGGGCTAATTGCGGCAGCTCTCTTCTTCCTCTCCGGGGTGGTTTACGAGCGAACCCATACGCTCTCCATGAAGAAATTGGGTGGCATGGCCAAGCAAATGCCGACTGTCTTTGCGCTGTTCACTGCTGGGTCGATGGCATCACTCGCACTCCCTGGCATGAGTGGCTTTGTGGGTGAGCTGTCTATCTTCCTGGGCTTCACAAGCAGCGATGCTTACAGCGCCACATTCAAAGCGGTAGTTGTGGTTCTGGCCGCTGTCGGAGTCATCCTCTCACCCATCTACTTGCTCTCGATGCTGCGTCAGGTGTTCTACGGCGATGCGGCTGAAGGACTGAAGCTTCCCAACTTGGCGGATGCGAAGCCCCGTGAGGCATTCGTCGCACTTTGCTTGCTAGTTCCCATTATCGGAATTGGGCTGTATCCCAAGCTAGCAACTGAAACCTACGATGCCACGACGGTCGCCTTGACAACCCAAGCGCGGGACGGTCTTTCTACCATTGCCCGTCAGCCTATGCTCGACATTGAACTGCCGTTTATGGCGCCCACCGTGCTTGGCACCGAAGCGCAGGCGCACCTCGTCGACTAGAGACTCTTCTAAGGAGCTTCCACGTCTTCTATGTGATTCTCAAGCGTCCCAACTGGGGCGCTTTTTTTGGTTGAGTTTTCAGAGTGCTGTCCAACGTATGGGAGCATCCTCTTGCCAGTCAGGAATTCAGCATCCAGAATTGTATAAATTTCCTGTGTCTCAGCAAAATACGCGTTGCCGTTGCATCTACCATGCCTGAGTTTTACCCGCCTCGACAGAATGCGCTGATGGTGCGATCGCTCCAGATCATTGCGCCGCTAGTCGGGCGTTGGCGCTATCGGCTGCGGTTGCGCTTAACCCCCGACTCTCTCGAACGGTTCAAAGCGATCGCCCCCCACCGCATTCTGCTTTTGCCCAACCACCCGACGAATGTGGATTGGCTGGCTTTATTTCTCCTATCTGGTCAGGTTCGGGAGGAATTTCACTACCTGGCTGCATTGGAGCGGTTTCAGGGGCGCGATCGCTGGTGGATGCAGCGGGTCGGAGCCTATTCTGTGCGGCGGGGCATGGGCGATCGCGCCAGTCTGGCGCAAACCCTGGAACTCCTCAACCAGCGAAAAGGCCGCCTGGTCATTTTTCCTGAAGGAGGCTATTCCTTCCAAAACGACACGGTGATGCCGTTTCGACCAGGGGCTATGCAATTGGCGCTGCGCGCGATGCATCGGCAAGCACGGGAAGGAGCGATCGCCACACCCCTCTATGCGGTTCCCATTAGCCTGAAGTATTCCTATCTGGGCAACATGACCCCCGTGATCGACCAAACCTTGCGTCGCCTGGAACGAGTTCTGAATTTGCCACGGCGCAAGGAGGATTTTTACGATCGCCTGATCCAGGTGGCCGATCGCGCCATGCTCAGCTTCGAGCAGGACTATGGGTTGCTGGATAAGACCTCCTTTCTTCCCTGGAACGATCGCATCCAGCAGATCAAAGACCATGTGCTACAGAGTTGTGAGCAAACTCTTTCCATCTCAGCCTCGCCAACCGAACCGTTGCGGGAGCGGGTCTACCGCATCCAGCAAAAGCTCGCGACCAACGCGACCGTCTCTAGCCTCACCGATAGCTGGAACAATGACGCCATCCAAACCGCCACGGCACGTCTTTTAAACTTTGATGCGATTTACCATGGCTATGTTGCCTCAGATCCAACTCCAGAGCGGTTTCTGGATACCCTGACCCGCCTGGAGCGAGCCCTGTTTGGGGTGGATCAGCCGTTGCCTAAGGGCGATCGCGTGGTATGGCTCCACATTGGGGAACCGCTGAATCTGCAGGACTGGATCGAGGCCTATCAATCAGAGCGCGATCGCACCACCACCCACCTAACCGATCTCATGCGTCAGCGGGTACAGGATGGGCTGGATGCGATCAATCGCCAACTCGGCTTCCAAGCACGGCTCACCGCTCCCCAAAAAATTCCCCGCTAGCCACCACTCTTCTTTGCTTGATAGCCCATCTGCTTCAGCAAGGTAACCAATTTTTCGGCATGATCACCCTGGATTTCCAGCGTGTCGTCTTTCACCGCTCCTCCAGTGCCACAATGGTTTTTGAGCTGCTTGAGCAAATCCTTCAAGGTCTCGGGGCGCGACTGGAAACCGCTGATAACCGTCACCGTCTTGCCGCCCTTACCTTTACGCGTGGGCTGCACCCGCAGCGATTGTTGATTGGGTGGAAGATCGGGCTTGCCCCGCTCCATCGCCGCACCGTTGCCAAACTCGCGCCAGACAACCCGCTCCACCTTGCCCTGCTTTTGCTTCCGCTTATCTCCCACAACCAACCCGTCCCAAATTCAACTGTCACCGCTCATTCTAAACCTCGCCCAAGTTGGAAAGCTGAGGCATTTCCCGCAAAGCGCCCACCGCTGACTCTACAACACACGGAGGGTGCTGGGAATTTCGCTGACTGCATCAAAGTGGCGCATTTCGTCGAGTGCCTGACGGAAGTTTCCCTCACGGACATCATGGGTAACAACCACAATTTCTGCAAAATTTTGATGGGAATCGATCTGAACAATCGATTCCAAACTAACGTCATGGTTGCCAAAGCAGGTGCCAATTTTGCCGATTACCCCTGGCTGATCCTTGGAAAGCAGGCGGGCATAGAAGCGCGTCACCAGATCGTCCATCGGGGTGATAGCACAGTAATGTTCGTGGATGCAGGCCATCAGGGGATTAAGCGCCGTAGGGGAAGCCGCCGCTGGCTTAAGGGCAGCAGCGATGGTCTGGATATCGGAGACCACCGCACTGGCGGTGGGCCCCATGCCCGCACCTGGGCCAAAAAACATGACCTGCCCGATCGGGTCGCCTTCAATCAGCACCGCGTTGAAGACGTCGTTGACGCTAGCGAGGGGATGGTCTTTGGATAACAGCGTTGGGTGGACACGTACCTGGAGGCGATCGGTGGTGCCAGGCGCTGCGTCATCCGGAATATCCCGTTGCGCTGTTGCCAGGAGCTTGATGACAAAGCCCAAGTCTTCCGCATAGGCGATGTCGGCAGCCGTGACGTTGCGAATCCCTTCGCAGTAAACATCGGGCAGATTGACCCGCCCCCCAAACGCCAGGGCAGCGAGAATGGCGATTTTATCCGCGGCATCCAGCCCGTCAACATCTGCGGTCGGGTCGGCTTCGGCGTAGCCAAGGGCTTGGGCATCGGCGAGCACCTCCTCAAAGTCGACGCCTTCTCGCTGCATCCGGGTCAGGATGTAGTTGGTCGTCCCGTTGATGATGCCCGTCACGCGATGCAGGCGGTTGACACTGAGTGCTTGACGCAAGGGCTGGATGACGGGAATGCCTCCGGCAACCGCTGCCTCGATCATGACGTAGACCCCGGCAGCATTGGCTGCATCGAAGATTTCATCGCTGTAGCGAGCAATGACGGCTTTGTTGGCGGTGACGACATGCTTTTTGTGGGCGATCGCCTTCAAAATCAATGATCGCGCCGGTTCCAGCCCGCCAATCAATTCCACCACCACATCCACCTCGGGGTCGGTGACGATAGACTCCAGGTCGGTGGTCAGCAGGTCAGGCGAAATTTCCACAGAACGGGGCTTGTCGAGCGATCGCACGCCCACTCGATGTAGAGTGATGTCATGCAGCAACGGATGGCGCAACGTCGGAGTCTGCAAAATTTGCACGGTGCCCGACCCGACCGTTCCAAAGCCCAGAAGTCCGATTTTGAATGCCACGGTGGTATCTACCTCTTCCCATCTATCGCTCAGAGTTTTCCCAGAGTTCTCTCAGAGTTCGTGTCTGGAGTTTCTCACAGTGCCTTCAATTGTAAGGAAGTTACGTGACAGAGCCTAACGATTTCCTGCGATCGCTGCCACTCCTCTCATCGATAGGTTACATTTGTAGCATCAGGCGGTTAAATACCCAGCGCTATTTTTCCAGAATCATGCTTTTTCCTGTAACCCTCTAAACAAGGCAACAGAATGATTCTGCGAGGATGAGCTTTGCGTTGATGAACCTCTCCTGTTTGCGTCTTTCGCACACCTCCATTGCGTGCAACAGGCGTCCAAAGCTTCCCTAGGTCTAGTGCTGGCTAAACGCTGTACCGCGCTTACAGCTAGTACGTGAACCGTTCCTTTAGACACTCTTATCGGTTGACCTCCCAACGAGAGGAGGTTGAAATGACTAAAACATTAATTTCTCGGGATCTCTTACAGCACTGGTTGAATGAACATGTCCGGCATGCCCAAGAGCGGGGTGTTGAGGTAGGTAGGCGCCAGGGCTTGAAAGACGGACAACGAGCGGGAGCTGCGGTTGTGCTCCAGATTTTGCTGGAACACCGACTCGGAACCCTGGATGATGACTTGCGCCAGTGGATTGCTGACCTCTCATTCTCGCAACTCTGTGCCCTTGCCGCTCAGATTCCTCAGATACAAACCCTAGCCGCACTCCATACCTGGTTGGAGCAAACGTAGGCATCAATAGAATCACTGCGCCACCTCAGGCACCCATCCTTTAAACTTGGGAATTGCGCATTTTTTCGATACTGGTGTCTTTGCCATGGCTACTCCTGATCCGTCGATTCCGATCGCCCTCACCATCGCTGGCTCCGATAGCGGAGGCGGGGCGGGCATCCAGGCCGATCTACGCACCTTTGCCTTTCACAAAGTCCACGGAACCAGTGCCATTACCTGCCTGACCGCGCAGAATACGCAAGGGGTGACGCGGGTGGACGCGCTGCCAGCAGAGGCGGTTACGGCACAGATTACGGCTGTCGCCGACGATATTGGCGCGGATGCGGTGAAAACGGGGATGCTGCTCAATGCCGACATTATTGGAGCCGTGGCTGAGCAAGCGGTAGCATTATCTTTACCGAATCTGGTGGTTGACCCGGTGATGGTCTCACGTACAGGGGCGCAACTGATTGCCGACGAGGCGATCGCCACCCTGCGCGATCGCCTGATTCCCCTCGCCACCCTGCTCACCCCAAACCGCTACGAAGCCCAACTGCTCAGTGGATTAGAGATTCATACCCTGGACGATATGAAAGCGGCTGCCGAACGCATTTTGCCCCAGGGCAGCCAAGCGGTGCTGGTCAAAGGGGGCAGCATGGCAGGGGATATGCGGGGGGTGGATGTATTTTTCGATGGCGATCGCCTGGAAGTCATCACCACAGAAACGGTGGACACGCCGGATACCCACGGAACGGGGTGTACCTTGTCAGCGGCGATCGCGGCCAATCTTGCCCTCGGGCATGACCTCCTTACTGCGGTCCGCCAGGGGAAAACCTATGTCACCCATGCCTTGCAACATTCCCTGCGGATCGGTAGGGGACAAGGCCCGGTCGGACATTTCTTTCCGCTACTGCAACAAAGCTAGCTAACGTCAATTTGGGATAACGCCCTGGCGACTCAAGTCGCGGCTATAAGAACAAAATCCGCCGTCACGGACTAGGAGGATTTGTGATTTGAGAAACCGCAACAGCTCGCAATAGCAAGGTTTATATCAAAACCCAACTATAGCGGGCTGCAACCGCATCAAGTACAAAAAAGGGTTGTGTGTGGCGCGGCGCGCCACACACAACCGTAATTAACCAACGCGCCTAGCGCGATATCGTTTGCAGCAGCTGCGTTGCAGCG